>NZ_JBEZDS010000004.1:0-154309 GCF_040648435.1 Dactylosporangium sp. NPDC049140
CGCCCTTGCACGCCGCGGGCCCAGCACGGCACCCTCGCCGCCGCGCGCCCTTGCACGCCGCGGGCCCAGCACGGCACCCTCGCCGCCGCATGCCCTTGCACACCGCCAGCCTTGCCGCGGGCCCGCCACGGCACCCTCGCCGCCGCGCATCCCTGCACGCCGTCGGCCTTGCCGCGGGCCCATCACCGCACCGTCGCCACGCCCCCGGCGGTGCGGTGATGCTCGACGTCCGCCGGCTTCGCCTCCTGCGTGACCTGGCCCAGCACGGCACCATCGCAGCGGTCGCCGCCGCGCACACGTACACACCCTCAGCCGTGTCCCAGCAGCTCGCGGCCCTGGAGCGGGAGGCCGGCGTGGCCCTGCTGGAGCGCACCGGCCGCCGGGTCGCGCTCACGTCGGCCGGCCGCACGCTGGTAGCGCACGCGGAGGAGGTCCTGGCGGCCCTGGAGCGAGCGACCGCCGCCCTGGCCGCCGGCCGCAGCGGCCTGTCGGGCCCCCTGCGCATCGGCGCGTTCCCGACCGCAATGCGCACCCTGCTGCCGCCGGCCCTGGTAGCGCTGGGCGAGGCCCATCCGGCGCTGGAGCTCAGCGTCCAGGAGCTGGACCCGGCCGCGGTACCGCACCATCTCCGCGACGGCACCCTGGACGTGGCCCTGGTCCACGACTACGACCTGGTGCCGATCGAGCCCGACCCGGCGCTGCGGACCCTGCCGCTGCTGGACGAGACGATCTTCGTAGCGGCCCGCGACGAGCGAACCCTGGCCGGGTGCCGCGACGAGCCGTGGATCCTCGCCAGTCGGGGCACCCTCTGCCACACGATGACCGTCCGGGCGTGCGAGGCGGCGGGCTTCACCCCGCGCGTTCGCCACCACGCCGACGACTTCGTCACCGTCCTCACGTTCGTGGCCGCGGGCCAGGGCGTGGCGTTGGTGCCGGAGCTGGCGGCAACGGGCGTCCCGGCGGAGGTGGTCCTGACGCCCTTGAGCACCCGCCGCCGCACGCGTGTGGCCTTCCGCGCCGGCGCGGCCCGTCACCCGGCGGTAACCGCGTTCGCGACCGCCCTGGGAATCCGCACCGCCCCGGCAACGTCCGCCGGCTGACCGCGGGACGGACCAAGCGCGCGGAGGCGGCTGACCCGGGACCTACTTGACGGTGCGGCACGAAAATCTCGAAGGCGACGCGTCAGGCGATGTAGTCACACAGGTCCAACCGGGGTGGCCCGTTCCGTCTATCTAACCCTACACCACGCCACCTAACCGATCACGCCCGTCAATCCGCAGCGTAGTCGGCCGATGACGTCAGTCGTTCTCCTTCGTCTCGCGCCGGCGCAGCTCCTCCTCGCGGCGGCGCAGGTCGGCCTCCCACTTGGAGAACATCTCCTCGTCCGCGCGGCGGTTCTTCGCCAGGTCGCGCAGGAACGCGGGGTCGTCGTCCGGGGCCATCTGGCGCGCCCGCGGGCGGTCGTTCTCCGGGAAGCCGCTGCCTGGCCGCCACTGGGAGCCCGCGCCCGCGCGTGCCGCCGGCTGCGGGCGTCCCGCCACGAGCCAGGCGATCCAGCCCACCGGCGAGAACAGCAGGATGATGAACACCCAGGCGATCTTCGGCAGGTTGCGCACGAGGTACTCGTCCGTCGACAGGCAGTCGATCACCGCCCACACGAGCATGACGAGGTCGATCAGGAAGAGAAGTCCATAGAGGCGAACCACGCCGGACATCGTGCCGGACCGCGATCCCGGTGTCCGCCCCGTGACCGAATCGCAATGGTCCTGGGTCAGTCCAAAAGGACGACGCGGAAGTAGCCGAGGTCGAGCTCGCCCCCGCGCATGCGCGCCACGGCGGAAACCGGCAGCAGCAGGGCGTGGCGCGCCGTGTCCGCCGCGCGCTTCGGGCGTGAAGACGGCGGCGGTACCGCGGCCCGCGCGGCGTGCCGTTCGAGGCGGCCCGGGCCCAGGCGGGCGCGCACGTCGGACCAGCGGGAGGCCGGGAAGCGCAGCGCCTCCTCGGCGAGGACGAGGTCGAACGGGATGCCGCGCTCGTCGCGCAGCGGGAACGCGACGAGCGTCCGGTCGCTTACGAGCTCGGCCAGGGCCAGCATGCGCAGCGCGTCGCGGCGGGTGGTGCGCAGGGTGGGCGGCGAGCCGGCGTGCAGCACCGCGGTGCGCAGCGGGCGGGCGGGGCGCAGCACGCGGTACGCGTACGACCCCACCTGCACATCGTCGCGCCTCGTCAGGCGAAAATGGGGACCATGGTGCGCATCGAACGGCTGGTCACGTCGGGCACGTTCTCGCTCGATGGTGAGACCTTTGACGTCGACAACAACGTCTGGATCGTCGGCGACGACGAGGAGGCGCTGGTCATCGACGCCGCGCACGACGCCGGGGCGATCTTCGACGCGCTCGGCGGTCGTCGCGCCGTTGCGATCGTGTGCACCCATGGTCATGACGACCACATCGATGCCGCGCCCGAGGTCGCGCTGCGCACCGGCGCGCCGATCCTGCTGCATCCGGACGATCTGCCCCTGTGGCACATGAAGCACCCCGCTCTCGAGCCGAACACGCACCTTACCGACGGCCAGCCGATCGTGGTGGCCGGAGCTTCGCTGACGGTACTGCACACGCCCGGTCACACCCCCGGCGCCGTCTGCCTGCACCTGCCCGAGCAGGGCGTGCTCTTCTCCGGCGACACGCTGTTCGAGGGCGGCCCGGGCGCGACCGGCCGGTCGTTCTCCGACAAGCCGACGATCCTGCGCTCGATCACCGAGCGCCTGCTCACGCTGCCGCCGGAGACGGTCGTGCACACCGGTCACGGGCCCGACACCACCATCGGGGCCGAGCGGGACAACGTGCACTAGTCGGCGAGCCGCTCCAGGATCGCGGCCGCGTACAGGAGGGCGTCGCGCTCGGCGGCGCTCAGCGTCGCCATGGCCGAGGCCAGCCACTCGTCGCGCGTGCGCATGTCCTCGCGCAGGGCGGCCCGCCCGGCGTCGGTGATCGAGAAGACCCGCTGCCGCTTGTCGGCGAGGTTCTGCAGCCGTTCGATGTGCCCGTCGGCCTCGAGCTCCGCGAGTACCCGCGTCACCGACTGCGGCTGCAGCCGGTCGGCCGTGGCCAGGGCGCCGGCGGTCATCGGGCCCTTGCGCGCCAGGTGCCCCAGCATGCTGATCTTCGTCAGGCTCAGCCCGTCGGCGGCCCGCTGCAGCTGCAGCCGGCGCGAGAGCCGCTGGGTCGCCCGCCGCACGGCGCGCGCGGTACTGAGATCGGGGTCCGGGTCGTTCATGGTTGCGCTCACGCTACCGTGCTGCGATATTCAGCAGGTGCGTAATATCCGGCAGGCCCTCGCCGGCTTCGCCCCCGTGCCGGCCACCGTCCTCACCCTCGTCGCGATCCACCAGAGCCTGGGCATCGTCGTGCTCGGCGCCGCCGTCGCCCTGATGGCGGGCCGATCCGCCCAGCCCCACAGTCCCTGGCGCCTTCTGCTGGTACCGGTGGGAGCCCTCGTCATCGCCACGTTCGCGGTCCTGTTCCACGCCGCCCACGCCTACGGCGACGCGTTCTTCGTCGTCACCGTGGCCGCCGCGACCGCCGCCCGCGCGTTCGGCCCGGCCGCCGGGCACCTCGGCCGGGCCCTGGTACTGCCGCTCATCGGCATGCTGATCGCCCCGGTGAACCCCGGCGGCCACCCGCTGCGCACGCTGGCGTGGGCCACGCTCGCGGTGTTCATCGCCGAGGCGTTCGTGCTGCTCGCCCGGCTTGCGTGGGGTACCGCCGCCGAAGCGGAACTGCCGAGCACGGCCGCCGCGCGGGTGCACGTCTGGCGGGGCGTGCAGTCCGCGCTCGCCCTGACGCTGGCGTTCACGATCGGACAGGTCGTGTTCGGCGAGCACTGGCCGTGGACGGTGATCAGCGCGTACACCGTGGGCGCGGCCGCCCGTTCCCGCGGCGACGCCCTGCTCAAGGGCGTGCACCGCACCCTCGGCGCGCTCGGCGGCACGCTGGTCGCGACCGTCCTGGCCTTCGCCGTCGGCGGCCACAAGCCCGTCGCCGTCGCGTTGCTTCTGGTGGTACTCGCCGCAGGCTCCTACCTGCGCCAGTTCGGCTACGCCTGGTGGGCCGCGAGCGTGACGGCCGCCCTGGCGCTGCTCTACTCGCTGGTCGGCGTCGCCGGTACCGCCGCGCTGCCCCTGCTCGGCACCCGCCTGATCGCCGTCGTCGCCGGCGCCCTGTGCGCCGTCCTGCCCGCCGTACTCGTGGCGCCCATACGCACCGGCGCGGTGCTGCGCAAACGGACCGCGGAGTGCCTGCGCAGCATCAGCGCGGGCGAGTACGCGACCGCCCTGCGCCGGCTCGCCGCCCTGCGCGAGTCGGCCGCGCCGCTACTGGCCGTCCGCCGCTTCCACGACCGCCGCGAACTGCGCTGGGTCGACGCGCTGGGCGCCCTGGAGCCGGACCTGCGCACGCTCGCGGCGGCCGAGGACCCGGCCGCCCTGAGGCGGGTACGCAAGGCCCTGGGCCCGGTGGTAGACGACCTCCGGGCCGCGGTAGCCGCGCATAAGTCGCCGGTCAGGGTATAAATCCGACATGTCGCGGCGCGGAGCGCCCGACATGTCGGCCCGTGCGGCTGTGCGGGCCGCAGCGGACGGCATGTCGGCGCGGCGCCGGGTTACGCCTCGGCCTCCGCGCGCTCCAGCAAGGCGTCCCGCTCCGCCGGGCTGTGGGCGATCGCCGCCGCCTCGCGGAACAGGGCCGCCGCGCGGTCGTGGTCGCCCGCGCGGGAGCGCATGTCCGCCTCCGCCGCCACCGCGTGCGGGTAGCCGTCCAGGGCGCCGCCCGCCCGGGCCTCGGCCAGCAGGGTCAGGCCCGCCGCGGGGCCGTGGGCGAAGCCGTGCGCTACCGCGCGGTTGAGGGCGATCACCGCGGTCGGCTGCCCGGCCCACAAGCGGTCGTAGCAGCGGGCGATCTCGGGCCAGTCCGTCGGGCCGTCGGTGGCGTGGGCCGCGGCGATGCGGGCCTGCAGCGCGTACGGGCCGTCGCCCAGGGCGTCGAGCAGCGTGCGGGCCTCGGCGATCGCGTTGTGGTCCCACAGCGTGCGGTCCTGCTGGTCCAGGGTGAGCAGGCGGCCGTCGGGGGAGCGGCGGGCGGCCCGGCGGGAGTGCTGGAACAGGAACAACGCGAGGAGGGCGGCGACCTCCGAGGACAGCTCCGGGGCCGGGTTCACCGCGGGCAGCAGCGCGCGCAGGAGCCGGGCCAGGCGGATCGCCTCGTCGGCGAAGGCGGGGGCGCCGTCGGGGTTGTAGCCGTTGGTGAACAGCACGTACAGCACGCCGAGGACGCCCGGGAGGCGTTCGGCCAGGGCGGGGCCCTGCGGCACGCGGTACGGGATGCCGGCCTGCGCGATCTTCGTCTTGGCGCGGGTCAGCCGGCGGGTCATCGTCGCCTCGGTGACGAGGAAGGCGCGGGCGATGTCCGCGGTCGGCACGCCGCAGATCGTGCGCAGGGTCAGGGCGACGCGGGCCTCCAGCGGCAGCGCCGGGTGGCAGCAGGTGAAGACGAGCCGGAGGCGGTCGTCGGGGAAGCCGTCCGGGGCGTCGGCGGTGTCGTTGCCCGACAGCACCGCCAGGTCCTGCAGCTTCGTGCGTTCGACGGCGGTGCGGCGCAGCACGTCGATGGCCCGGTTGCGGGCCGTGGTCATCAGCCAGGCGCCCGGGTTGTCGGGCACGCCCGACGACGGCCACCGCTGCAGCGCGGCGGCGAGCGCTTCCTGTGCGCAGTCCTCGGCCAAGTCCCAGTCTCCCGTCATGCGGATCAGCGCCCCGACGATGCGCGGGTACGCCTCGGCCGCCCCCGTTACGACGGCCGAGGCTGCATCCACGTAGGGACGTGTCACTGCTCGAAATCGGCGAACGGGCGGATCTCGATGCGGCCGCCGCGGGCCATCGGGTGCGCGCGGGCCACCGCGATCGCCTCGTCGAGGTCGGCGCACTCCAGCAGGTCGAAGCCGAAGATGACCTCCTTCGTCTCCGTGAACGGGCCGTCGGTCACGAGCAGCTCCTTGTTGCGCACGCGGACCGTCGTCGCCGCCGTCGGCGGGGCCAGGACCGCCCCCTGCCGCCGCCGGCCGGCCTCGTCGTTCTCGCGGACCCACTCGTTGATGTCGGGCTCGGCGGACGGGTCGGTGTCGGGCTCGGCGTCGCTGCAGACGAACATCATGTACTTCATCAGGGATTTTCCTCCAAATGACGATCGAGACACCCGAGTGACGAACGGGAACCGGCCAACCGGACACCTACTGGAGGGGAAATTTTCCATTGCGGAAGAGATCCACGAAAATCTGGTGGTCGCGGCGCGCCACGTCGCCGTACTCGTGCGCGAACTCGACAAGCGCGGCGGTGAACCCGGCCTCGTCGCGGTCGACGGCGGCGACGATCGCGTCCTCGGTGGAGAAGTCGACGAGGTCGTGCGCGGACTCGTCGTCGGCGACCGAGTGCATGCGGGCGGTCGCGCGGCCCAGGTACGCGATGACGCTGCGCAGCTGGGCGAGCTCGTTCACGTCGCTCCAGTCGAGGTCGGTCGCGTAGGGCGACACCTCGGCGACCATCTGCCCGACGCCGCGCAGCACCGTGTGCCCGGCCCACGCGTCGGCGTGCGCCTGCAGGGCCCGCTGCGACTCGCTGGTGCGGTGGCCCTGGTGGCGGAAGTACTCCCGCACCCGCGGGTCGGGGATGAAGCGCGACACGGCCGGCGTCTGGCCCTGCTTCATGTACAGGATCACGTCGTTCTCCAGCGCCTGCGTGTGCCCCTCGAGCAGCAGGTTGTAGCTGGGCAGGCCGGCCGAGCCGATGCCGACGCCCTTGCGCAGCACCACATCCTTGATGGTGTACTGCTCCGGCCGCGACGCGTCCCACGACGGCATCGTCGGCAGGTACTCGGCGAACGCGGCCAGCACCTCCTCGCGCAGGGCGTCCTCGACGGCGTACACCCCGTCGGCCATCATGAAGCGCCGGTCGTACTCCTCGACGACCGTCTGCGTGTCCAGCAGCGCCACGCGGGTACGCAGCCGGGCCCGCTGCAGGACGTCGTGGAGCACCCCGTCGGTCGTGTCGAGAGTCAGGGAGCCGATCGCGCCGCCGCCGGCGATCCCGCGCAGCTCCGTCACGTAGGCCGCCGCGTAGCCGGCCACGAGCTCGCCGATGACCGTGTCGGAGAGCGCCTTCTCGTACCCGATGAGCGCCACGCTCGCCGCGAAGCGCTTGAGGTCCCAGGTGAAGGGTCCCACGTACGCCTCGTCGAAGTCGTTGACGTTGAACACGAGCACGCCCGCGGCGTTCATGTACGTGCCGAAGTTCTCCGCGTGCAGGTCCCCGTGGATCCAGACCCGCGAGGTGCGCGCGTCGAGGAAGTCGTCGCGGATGCCGTGCACGTCGGCGTAGAACACGCACGCGCTGCCGCGGTAGAAGGCGAACGGCGAGGCGGCCATCTTGCGGAACTTGCGGCGGAAGGCGGCCGGGTCCAGGGACATGAGCTCCCCGAACTCGGCGACGAACACGTCGGTGAGGGCTTCGGCGCGATCCATCGTCCGACGATATAGAGCCCGCGCACGGTCCTACACGCAGTTCAGCGCCGCGCCGAGCCTTCGTGCGGCCTCGGCCAGGTCCGCGGGGGGCAGCATCGAGTACGACAGCCGGACGTGCCCGGCCCCGCCGGCGCCGTCGCAGTGGAACTGCGGGCCGGGCACGAACGAGACGCCGTGGCGCTCGGCCACCGGCAGCAGCGCGTCCGCGGTCAGCCCGGCCGGCAGCCCGGCCCACAGGAACCAGCCGCCGTGCGGGACAGCCACGTCGAGGGCGGGGGCCGCGGCCCGCAGCGCCCCGGCGAGGGCGTCGCGCTGGCGGCGGTACTCGCGGCGCAGGTGCCCGGTGTGCCGCGCGTACGCCCCGGAGCGCCCGAACGCGGCCATGGCCAGGGCGTTGGTGTGGTTCACGCCGCCGCCGCTGTTGACCCAGCCCCGCGCCGCGACCGCCGCCACCGTGGCGCGGTCGGCGGTGAGCCAGCCGAGGCGTACCCCGGGCGCGACCGTCTTGGCGAACGAGCCGAGCCGCACGACGCCCTTGCCGCCGCCGCGGCTCCACAGCGACGCGGGCGCGGCGCCGTCGTAGGCGAGCTCCCGGTAGGTGTCGTCCTCGATGACGGTGACGGCGGCGCGCCGGGCCGCGGCGAGCAGGTCGTCGCGGCGCCGGGCGGGCAGGCTGCGGCCGGTCGGGTTGCCGAAGGTCGGCACGAGGTACAGCGCGGACACCCGCCGCCCGGCGCGCCGCAGCCGCCCGGCCAGCGCCGCGGTCGCCTCCGGGTCGGGGCCCTCGGCGTCGGCGGGCACGCTCACCAGGGTCGCGCCGAGGTCGCGCAGGACGGCGAAGGCGAGGTGGTACGTGGGCGCGTCGACGAGCACGACGTCGCCCGGCCGGATCAGGACCGCGCCGGCCAGCGCCAGGGCCTGGGACGCGCCGCCGGTGACGAAGAGCTCGTCCTCCCGGCACGGCCCGTCGACGGTGGCGAGGTGCCCGGCGAGCCATTCGAGCAGCGGCCCGGGGCCGGGGGAGGCGCCGTAGGTCAGCGCCCGCCAGCCGTGCTCGGCCAGGGCGGCGCGGGTCGCGTCCAGCCACGCCTCGACCGGGAGCAGGTCCGGGCGCGGGTGGCCCCAGCCGAGGTCGAGCACGCCCGGGCGGGGGACGTACTGGGTGACGGGGTACACCGGGCTCACGCCCCGGCGCGGAGGCCGTCGACGAGCACCTGCAGGCCGCGGCCCTTGGACGCCTCCGGCAGGCGCTGCTCCATGACCACCGCGCCGGCGATGATCGCGTGCAGCTCGGCCGTGGTCACGTCCGCGCGCACGGCCCCGGACTCCTGGGCCCGGCGCAGCAGGACCGCGATCGCCGCCTCCAGGTCGCGGCCCGCGTCCATGATCACCTCGCCCGGGTCGGTCAGGGCGGCCGACAGGGCCAGGTTCTGCGCGGCCTCGGCGGCCAGGCGGCGGAAGAACCCGGCGAAGGCCAGGCCCGGGTCGGGCGCGCCGGCCAGGCCCGCGCCGACCTCGGCGAGCTCCGCGAGCCGGTCCGCGATCACCGCCGCGAACAGGGCGTCCTTCGTCGGGAAGTGGCGGTGCACGGTGCCCGCGCCGACCCCGGCGCGGCGGGCGACGTCGTCGAGGCTCACGCCCGGCCCCTCCTCGGCGAACGCGGCCCGCGCGGCGGACAGGACGCGCTGGCGGTTGCGTACGGCGTCGGCACGAGGCATCGCGGTACCACCCCTTGAAACGGGGCGATCGCCCCGCTATCGTCTCCGGCATAAGCGGGGCGGCTGCCCCGGTTCTCGTCTTCCCCTCCGGGAGGGAACCCCATGATTATCGTGACCGGTGCCAACGGGCCCTTCGGCCGCCTCGTCGCCGAGCGGCTGCTCGACCTCGTGCCGGCCGGCGAGGTCGCCGTGAGCGTGCGCGCGCCCGACGCGGCCGGCGCGCTGCGCGAGCGCGGGGTCGCGGTGCGCCACGGCGACTTCGGCCGGCCCGGGACCCTGCCCGGCGCCTTCCGGGACGCGGCCACCGTGCTCGTCAACGGCACCTACTACGGCGCCGCCCCCGAGGTGCGGGGCCCGCAGCTGCAGGGGGCGGTCGCGGCCGCCGTCGCCGCGGGGGCCCGGCGGGTCGTGGTCACCAGCTGGCCCGACGCCGGGCGCAGCACCCTGGCCGCCACCGCCGACTTCGCCGGGACCGAGCGGGCGGTGCGCGCGCTGCCGGTCGCGTGGACCATCGTGCGGGCCGGCCACGGCCTGCCCGCCGCGCTCGCCCGCGACGTGCTCGCCGCCCGCCGCGACGGGGTGCTCACCGCGCCGGCCGGCCGGGCGCGCCTGGCCGTGGCCCGGACCGCCGACCTGGCCGAGGCGACCGCGCGCGTCCTGGCCGGCGGCGACGGGCACGGCGGGCGCACGTACGAGCTGACCGGCCCCGACGCGATCGGCTGGGACGAACTCGCCGAGCTGGCCGGGCCGGGGATCGCCTACCGGCCCGAGGCCGAGGACGAGTTCCGCGCGCGGTGGGTGGCCGCCGGATGGCCGCCGCCGGTCGCTGAGCAGCTGCTCGCCCTCTACGCCTGCATCCGCACCGGCTGGGCGGGCACGCCGACGCACGACCTGGAGACGCTGCTGGGCCGCCGCCCGGCCGGGGCGCGGGCCGCCGTGGCCGAGGCCGCCGGAGGCTGAACGCGGCAAGGCCCTGGAGGCGAACCCGGCAGGTCGCCGGCGGGTGAGCGCTGGGTGAGCGCCGCACTGCGGCGAGTGGATCCGGGGGTGAAATGCGGAGGTCAGCGCGGTGAATCCGAGCCGAACAGCCGGGTGGTTCGGCCGATCCGGGGCACCCACCCGGCGACCGCGGCGACTAGGCTGCGGACCTTGTGCCGATGGTTTGCGTGACGTGTGGTGCCCCCGGGCACGACACCAACGGTCGATACCTCTGCATCCGGCACGGCGGCGTGCCGTCCGCGGAGTTCGTGGCCGCCCTCGTCGGCGAGGGCGACGGCGCCGCCCGCTGGCCCGACCGGCTGTCCGGGCGGGTCGAGCCCACGGCCCGGATCCCCGAGCAGTCGCGGGACGAGCCGGACCTCTCCGACCTGCCCGGCCTGCCCGACCCGTTCCCGCCCCTGGAAGAGCGCTTCGAGCCCGACGACCGCGACGAGGACGACGAGGTCATCGACGACCACCCGCCGGTGGCCCTGCGGGCGTTCACCTGGATCTTCCTCGCCGTCACCGCCGTGCACATCGTGCTGCTCGTCGTCGACGTGCTCGTCCTGCGCCGCGAGGACGCGGTCCTGCGGCGGTACGCCTTCGACGAGCACTCCCTGCGCGACCCCGGCGCCCAGGCCGTGTTCGCGCTCGTCGACCGGGTCGGGTCGGCGGTCGGCATCGCGCTGTGGGTGACGCTGCTGCTGTTCGCGGTGTGGTTCGGCGTCGTCGGGCGGGTCGCCGACCGGCTCGGGCGGGACCGGCGCAGCGTGCTGCGGCACTGGACCTACCTGGGCTGGCGCCTGGCCCTCGTCCCGCTGGTCGTGTACCTCTTCGCCGAGGCCGCCCGCACCGAGGCGCGCCCGGCCGAGCGGCTCGCGTTCGTGGAGGACGCCCTGGCCGTCAACCACACCGCGATCATGTTCGTGTCGCTGCGCGTGGTGATGCTCGCGCTGCTGGCCGGGTTCGTGCTCGTGGTGTGGCGCCGGCTGAACCCGCCCGCCCGCGACGAGCTGCTGCCGTTCTGAGCGGTTACGTCTGCTCCATCCACCACTCGGTGAACTCGCGGCACCGGCCCACGGTGTCCAGGCGGATGAGCCAGAGGTTGCTGTACGTCACCGTCGCGTACGCCGTCACGCCCTGCACGACGCTCAGGTCCGGCCCCACCGTCACCGGGAACCAGGTGAACGACCAGTCGCCGGGCGCGTCCTGGTGCGCCAGCCACTCGGCCACGATCGCGTCCCGGCCCCGCCACGGCTCGGCGAACGGCGCCGTGTAGTACGCCGCGTCCTCGGCGAAGAGCTCGCCGATCCCGGCCGGGTCGTTGCCGGTCCACGCCCGCACGTAGCCCTCGACCCAGCCGGTCACGGCCTCCAGATCCGTCATGCGCTATTCCTACACGTAGGCTGGAGCCGTGGCGAGGTACTTCGACGTGCACCCGGACAACCCGCAGCCGCGGCTGCTCCAGCAGATCGTGGCGCTGCTGCGCGGCGACGGGCTGCTCGCCTACCCGACCGACTCCTGCTACGCGCTGGGCTGCCAGCTCGGCAGCCGCCCCGGCCTGACCCGTATCCGGGAGGTCCGCCGGCTCGACGACCGGCACCACTTCACGCTCATGTGCCGCGACTTCGCCCAGCTGGGCCAGTTCGTGCAGATCCCCAACTCGGTGTTCCGGCTGGTCAAGGCGGTCACCCCGGGCAGCTACACGTTCATCCTGCCGGCCAGCCCCGAGGTGCCCCGCCGGCTGCTGCACCCCAAGAAGCGCACCGTCGGCGTGCGCATCCCGCAGCACACGGTCACCCAGGCGCTGCTGGCCGAGCTCGGCGAGCCGCTGGTCTCCAGCACGCTGCTGCTGCCCGGCGAGACCGAGCCGATGACCCAGGGCTGGGAGATCAAGGAGGCCCTCGACCACCAGGTCGACGCGGTCGTCGACGGCGAGTGCGGCACCGAGCCGACCACGGTCGTGGACCTCTCCGAGGACGAGCCGCAGATCCTGCGCGTGGGCGCCGGCGACCCCGCGCGTTTCGAGTGAAGAACGCGGTGTCTTCCGGCATGCTCAGGGCATGACTGACGAACCGCCGGTGATCTCGGTGATGCTGATCGTCCCGGACGCGGACGGTGCGGTCTCCTGGTACAGGACCGCACTGGGCGCGACCGAGCTCTGGAACCTCGGCGGCGTCGCCGGCCTCGACATCGGCGGCGCCGCCTTCTTCCTCCACCAGGCCGATCCTGGGAACCCGGTCGGCGTCTCGAGTACCCGGGTCGAGGTGTTCACCGACGATCCCGACCAGTTCGTCGAGCGCGCCGTGGCCGCGGGCGCCGTCGCCGGACCGCCGATCGAGGACCGCCGCGTGCCCTGGGGGACCCACCGCCAGGGCGGCTTCACGGACCCGTACGGCCACAAATGGTCCGTGGGCGACCGCTCGCCGCTGCGCCGGTGGTCTTGAGCTCAACCTAGGTTGAGGTTTTACGGTCCACGGGTGTCCCCGGAGCCGCAAGACCTGCTCACCGTCCGCGAGGTCACCGCCCGCACCGGCGTGGCCCCGTCCGCCCTGCGCTTCTACGAGGCGGAGGGGCTCATCACGGCCGAGCGCAACGGCGGCAACCAGCGGCTGTACCGGCGGCACATGCTGCGCCGCATCTCCCTCATCCTCGCGGCCCGGCGGCTCGGCATCCCCCTGGCCGGCGTGGCGGAGATCTTCACCACCTTGCCGGCCGACGAACCACCGAGCCACCGCGACTGGGTGCGGGTGTCGAGAATCTGGAAGCAGGAACTGGAAAACCGGCGGCGGTACATCATGAACCTCGAACGCCAGCTCATAGCGTGCATCGGCTGCGGCTGCCTGTCGATGCGCTCCTGCGACCTGCTCAACCCCGACGATCGCCTTCGAACGCGGGGGCAGGGCCCGGTACGCCTGCAGGATTCGGCTCTTTGAAGAACGCGGCGTTGACGGCGATGTATTCGCGGAACTCCGCGGGAAGGTCATCCTCGTAGAAGATGGCTTCGACGGGACAGACCGGCTCACAGGCGCCGCAGTCGGTGCACTCGTCGGGGTGGATGTAGAGCATCCGGTCGCCCTCGTAGATGCAGTCGATCGGGCACTCGTCGAGACAGGCCTTGTCCAACACGTCCACACAGGGCGCCGCGATCACAAAGGTCATGCCGCGAAGCTAGAAGCTCAACCACACTTGAGCGCAAGCCCGCCCGTGCCGCCGGTTCGCTACACGGCGATCAGGGTCTCGGGTTCCATGTCGTAGGAGGCCTGGAGCTGCCTGGGGCGGGTACCCAGGCCGTCCTTGGTGTTCCGATCCCACGGCACCTGCTGCAGGCTCCTGGTCTCGTCGATCATCGACGCCGGCTCCAGGTTGCGGTAGGTGTCCACCTCGCCGGCCGCGACGGCGGTCATCGTGGCGTACACCGGCTCGGGGTCGAACTGTGCGCGGGGGAAGGCCAGTTTCGAGTAGTCGAAGAGCCGCTCGGAGGGGTCGTCCTCCCAGCTCTGCCAGGTCTGGAACATCCGGTCGTTGAAGCCGGTCAGGAACGGCCCGGGGTTGACCGTGGCGACCTCGACGCCGAACTCCTGCAACTCCATCGCCATGGTCTCGGCGATGGCCTCCACCGCGTGCTTGGACGCCGCATAGATGCCGGTGAAGGGATTGACGTTGAGCCCTTCCCGGGAGGAGACCCACACGATACGTCCCTTTCTGCGCTTGACCATCTGCTTGGCGATGCCCTGGGTCAGCAGCAGCGGCCCGGTGACGTTCACCTCGAACTCCCGGCGGATGTTCGCGGCCGGGATGTCGAGCGTCGAGCCGCCCTCACCGACGCCGGCGTTGTTGACCAGTACCTCGACGCCCCACGCCAAGGCCTTCCGGCGATCCGCGTCATCGGTGACGTCGAGCTTCTCCACCTGCAGGTTCACTCCGCGCTGCGCGGCCTGCCGCTTCAAGGTCTGCACCTGGGCCCAGATCTCCACGGAGGCGATGACGTCGAAGCCTTTCTCCGCCAGCCGCATCGCCACCTCATGGCCGAAACCGGTGCCGCATCCCGTGATCAGTACCTTTGTCATCTCAGTCCCCCAGTCTGCTGTTCAGCGCCGCTGCCATCACGTTCGACCGCCGCGTTACCCTGCCCCGATCCCGTTATCCGGCCGGACCCCGAACCACCCCCGGCGACCTCATTCGCACCGGGTCGCCCGGCGCTTCGCGGCGGGCCGCCTCGCCGACGGCTTCCGGGGTCGCGAGGAGCGCGAACCGCCGGTGTCGCGCCGCCCTCCGGGGAATGACCAACGACCGCACACGCGGACCCGATCGGCTCCCGTGCTGACCGGCTCGAGTCGGGTTGCACGATTTGTCGTGCATGATTTATCGTGTACACATGCCAGACGCGGCCGGATCGGAACTCGCCACGCTTGCCACCGCCAAGGCCCTGGCCAACCCGGTGCGTCAGAGGATCCTGCGCGAGCTGGAGATCCTCGGTGAGGCCACGTCGACGCTGCTTGCCCCGCGGTTGGGTGTCACCACCGGCGGCGCCAGCTACAACCTGCGAGTGCTGGCCGAGCATGGGTTCGTCGAGGAGATTCCCGAACGGGCCCGCGGCAAGGAGCGCTGGTGGCGGCTGACCCGCAAGCACGTGCACTTTCCCCGGCAGAGCGAGCAGAGCCCGCAGTTGCAGGCGGCGATCGAAGAACTGAACCAGCTCTGGCTGGCGGAGGATCTAGCGACCTTCGCCCGCTTTCAGGGCAAGCGGCCACAGATGGGTCCGTGGTCGGATGCGCTGCCGTACTCGCGCGGCTCGATCCGGGTCAGTCTGGCGGAACTGTCCAGCTTCTTCGAGGAGTACCTGGAGCTGCTCAAACGGTACCAGCGACCGGCGGATGACACTCCGGCCGGCGCGCGTACCGTGCTGACCCGTTTCGTCGCCTTTCCCGACCCGGAGGAGGACCACGACACCGACTGAGCCCGGACACGAATCCTGGGTCGCCGAGCTGCAACTCAGCGACCCAGGCAACGGAAGACGCTCCATCTTCGCCCGCGGGCGATGCCGTGACGTACACGCACTTCCGACCCCAGGAAAGCACTCCATGCTGCCAAAACGCAAGCACGCCAAGTCGGCCCGACTCGCCGCCGCGTTGCTCATCGCCCTTTCCCCGCTGGTCTGGCTGGCCGGGCCGGCCCAGCCGGCCGCGGCGGAGACCGCCGACCTCACCAACACCGACGTGCAGTTCCAGAGCGGCGCCCTGACCTTGTACGGCACCGTCGTCGCACCCACCGCCGCGGGAACCGGCCGCGCCGGCCTGGTGCTCGTGCCCGGCGCCGGCGCCCGGACCCGCGACGCCTACCGGCCCGAGGCCGAGGCGTTCGCCCGGGCCGGCGTCGTCGTGCTCATCTACGACAAGCGATCCGACTACTCGCGGGCCACCAGTTCCTTCACCAGACTGGCCGACGACGCCATCGCCGGAGTACACCTGCTGCGATCCCGCGCCGACGTCGAACCATCACGCGTCGGCATCTGGGGACACAGCGAGGGCGGCTGGGTCGCACCACTCGCGGCATCCAGGTCCACCGACATCGGTTTCGTCATCCCGGTCGGCGCGAGCGCGCTGCACACCGACCGCACCCAGCTGTGGAGCAACCGCACCTACCTGTCACACGCCGGCGTGTCAGCCTCACTGTGGGACCCGATCGGCGTAAACCTCAGCCGCATGCTGGTAGCGGCCAACCTGTTCGGCGACGTCGGCTACGACCCGATCGCCACACTCCAGAAGGTCCACCAACCGCTCCTGGCGGTCTTCGGCCAGTACGACCGCTCAACCGTCCCGGCCGAAAGCCTCCGCCTGTACCGCGACGCGCTCGACCGTGCCGGCAACACCCACTACACGCTCCGCGTCATCCCCGACGCCAACCACAACATGCGCCGCAGCACCACCGGCTTCGACAACGCCCACGCAAGCCGGTTCGCGCCCGGCTACACCGACCTGATCACCTCCTGGATCAACGACCTCGGCCACACCCTGCCCGAGGCCAGCGCCGACCCACCACCCGGCCAGAACCTGCCGAGCACGCCCGTGAAACCGCTCGCCTGGTTCGAGAACGTCGCGCTCCAACTCGGCCTGCTCGCCGTCATGCTGATCGGCTTCCTGGCCTACCCGGTCGGTGCGGTGCTCCGCCGGCTACGCCGACACCGTCCGCCGGCCCGGGTGCGGTGGGCGGCCCGGCTCCTCGCCGCCAGCGGGATGATCACCGTGCTCGGCACATCAACGTATCTGTTCACCATCGTGGCGACCGGAGCGACAAACACCACCACGACCCTCCTCGGCCGCCCGCCCGAATGGCTCACCCTGCAACTCGGTGCGCTCGGCGTCCTCGCCACGACGGCCTTCACCATCATCGGCTGCCGCCGCCACGGCGGCAGCCCACGAGTCGGCCTGCTACTCACCGGTGGCGTCGTGTTCATCCCCTGGGCGGCCTACTGGGGCCTGCTCACCCCCTGACGAACGCGGCACAACCCAACGGGTGGGGCGTCCGTACGCACACGCGAGCGCCCCACGGGCGGGACCGTCCCGAGAACGGTGGCACGCCGTGAGCCGCTGGTTTGAGGTGCCTCCGGTTACCGGCTGAGCGGGACGAAGACCGGCTCGTCCACGCCCTGGCGCAAGGTGATGAGCTCCTCGCCGTCCGGCCGGATGTTCACCGAGTCGAAGCGGCCGCTCGCCAACCGGATCGGCGTGTCGCAGGTCGTGACGCGGCATTGGTACAGCCCGGCCGCGTCGCCCTGCCCGGCGCTGATCACGAGTACCCCCTCGTCGGTCAGCGCCGTGTCCAGGGGCCATCGGAACTGTGCGTCGGACACGGTGACCGTTCCGTTGACCCGGTCCTGCACCACGACCCGCCAGATGTCGTCGACGGCGACCGGTTTCGACCACGCATCGGGCATCGGGGCATTGCACGGCGTTGCACAGACATGCACGAAGAACCCGAGGTACCGTCCGTGCGGCGACAGGGACGGCGCCCGGGCCAGCGCGCGGGCCGTGCAACCCGCTCCGCCGACCTCCGGCAGGGCGTCCGCGAGGTGTATGGGGCCGCCGGGCAGCGCGATTTCGACGTCCAGCGGGTGTACCGTCGCGCCGGTCAATGTCCCCACGCCTGCGCAGCCCAGCGTGGTGTACCCGAGGAAGGCGGAATGATCAGGCTCGGACCAGATACCTCCACCGTAAGCCGACAGCAGCGGCAGGTCGACGCTCGGCACCGCCGCGAGGGGCTGGGCCTGCCCGGTGGCCGGGTCGAAGGACACGAATGCGAGGCGCGGGTCGTTCCCGCCGCAGGACGCGGCGAGCCCTATCTTCGGCGCGGCCAGCGCGAAGACGGACATCACCGTCAAGCCGTAGCACACGCCGCCGAGCGACGCCGAGCGCAGACGGCCGCCGCGATGCCCGGTCCACAACACGGCCGCCTCCTCGCGCACCAGCACCACATCGCCGTCCGACGTCCAACCGGCCGCCGTCACCGGGCCCTGGTCGCTGTGTCCGCACCCGGCGAGCAACATCAGCGTCGACGCGATGACGGCGGCCCCAGCGGCACAGCGTGCACCCATTGCGGGCACGCTACGCGACGGCTGCGACGCGGATGTGGAAGCGCCGGGTCGGACCTGTGCAGATTCGGTGAGCGAGCGTCCGCTGCAGGTCGGACCGCAGCGCGCGGTGGCCTTCGTTGCCCGGCTGCGGGAATCACATCTCGGGCCGGGGCCTTGGAGTCGCCCGGAGTACGGTCGGGGCTACCCGCGGTGCCTCGAACCGCGTGACCGGAGGAGTCGGTGCTGGGATGACACGGGACGACGTGCTCGGGTACTTCGACACGCTGTCGAACTGGGGCCGGTGGGGCGACGACGACGAGCGCGGGACGCTGAACCACATCACCGACGGCGTCCGGCTGGCGGCGGCGCGGGCCGTGCGCCACGGCCGGAGCGTGTCGTGCGCGTGGGAGGTCGCCGTGCCGGACGAGCTGGAGCGGTCGACGACGACGTGCCCGTGCGCCGCCGACATGCCGGGGGCCGAGAACATGCCGGCGGCCGGGTTCCGCAACGACCGCAGCTGGGGCTTTTCGACGGAACGGCTCGGCATCACGTTCCACGGCAACACGATCACCCACGTCGACTCGCCGTGCCACATCTTCTGGAACGGCCTGATGTACAACGGGCGGTCACACTCGCTTGTCGACGCGGCGACGGGATCGGCGTGGGGGGCCGTCACGGCGGCGGCGAACGGGATCGTCACGCGCGGTGTCCTGCTGGACGTCGCGAGGGTCCGTGATGTGCCGTGGCTGGAGCCGGGTGAGGGTGTGTTTCCCGACGATCTCGAGGCGGCCGAGCGTCGTCAGGGGGTGCGGGTGGGGCCCGGTGATGCGGTACTGCTGCGGACCGGCAACGGCCGCGCCCGGCACGAGTCCGGTCCGGCCGGCGGCTTCACGCAGGCCGGCTGGCACGCGTCCTGCCTGCCGTGGCTGCATGAGCGGCAGGTCGCGCTGATCGGCGCCGACACGCCCCAGGACGTGCAGCCGTCCGGGTACGAGGACGTGCTGATGCCGGTTCATGCCGTGGGCCTCGTCGCGATGGGCCTGTGGCTGCTCGACAACTGCGACCTGGAGGCGTGCGCGACGACGGCGGCCGAGCTCGGGCAATGGGACTTCCAGCTCGCGGTCGCCCCGGTTCGTTTCGCCGGTACCTCGGGCAGCCCGGTCAATCCGATCGCCACATTCTGACCGCGCCTCGCGAGCTATACACCGTCGTCGCCGTCGCGCAGGGACTGGATCATGCTGCGCAGGATCCGGAACGCGTCCGACCGCTCGGTCTCGCTCATCCCGGCCAGCATCCTGACCTCGACGGACCGGACCGCCACGGTCGCCTTCTCGAGGCTCCGCCGGCCGCGGGGCGTGAGCCGCGTGGGAAGCACCTTCCCGACGGGCGCCTCCGCCGGCCTGGTCACGTAGCCGTCTCGTTCCAGGGCCTGGAGCAGCACGTTCATCGACTGCCGGGTCACGAACGCACCCCGCGCGAGCTCGGAGTTCGACAAGCCCGGCCGCTGGGCCAGCAGCTCGAGGCAGGCGTAGTGCGTCACGCTCATCCCGAGCGGCCGCAGCACCTCCTCCATGGCCGCGCGCAGGACGCTCGACGCCTCCTTCAGCAGGTAGCCCAGCGATTTCTCCAGGTCGACGCCAGCACCCTCTAGACTCATGTCAGCATTCTGACATACAGTGGTTCGTGTCAGGAAGCTGACACGAACCGAAGGAGCATCACCATGCCCGCCACCGGCCCCGACTTCATCTCGCTCCAGGCGCGCGACCTCGACGCCTCGCAGGCGTTCTACGAGCGGTACCTCGGCCTCGTCCGCTCGCCGGCCGGACCTCCGCACGCCGTCGTCTTCGAGACGAAGCCGATCGCGTTCGCACTCCGCGACGTCGTTCCCGGCACCGACCTCGCATCCGTTGCCCAACCCGGCATCGGCGCCGCGATCTGGCTCCACGCCACCGACGTCCAGGCCATCCACGACGCGCTCGCCGCCGACGGTCACACCATCGTCTCCGCGCCGATCGACGGCCCCTTCGGCCGGACGTTCACCTTCGCCGACCCCGACGGCTACCGGATCACGCTCCACGACCGCGCCTGACAGGCCGGCGCCACCGGACGATCGTCCGCATCGATGATCGCCGCGGTGGCGGGGCGCGCGTAGGTTGGTGGTGTGTCGTGCCCGGTCTCCGGCAGGAGCAGGATGGGCAGGACCGGGCGGCAGCTCATGCGGTGCCGGCCGACCCGCGACCGGCGGACGTCACCGCCGAGGCGACGGCGACGGCGACGGCCTCGGACGGCGAGCGTCTCACCGGCGAATGGCTCGAGCAACTCGCCCGCCTCAAGCTCGGCGGCAAGCGGCGGATCTCGCTGCCGCGGTCCTGGACCGATCGCGGTCCGCAGGCCCTGCCGCACCGGCTGGCCGTGGATGGGCTCACCCCAGCCCGAGAGCTTGTCGACGCCCTCGTATTCCGGTTGCACGCGGCTACGGGTGGTGCGGAATGATCATGTCCGTTGTGGACAGTGCGGGAGTATTAGGCCGGACGGCGCGGACGGAGATGAGGCGCGGGCGCCGGCTGGGACCAGGTCGAGGCCGTGCTGAAAGCCGCCGACCTGCGCACCGGCCGCGGCCACCACTGGTGTCGCCCGAGTCCGCGCCTCCTACACCATCCGCGGACCTCGCACCCTCGCCGTCCAAGTCGGCGAGGTCAGCGTCAAGCAAGCTGCCGCTGAACTCGGTATCCCCGCCGACGCGGTCTATAACTGGCTCGCTCACGGCCAGGTCCCCGCCCGGCGAGGTCCGAGCGAACGCTGGTGCATCCCGTGGGATCCCGACGCCCAGGCGATCTACCGACGCAAGGTCGCCGCCTCGTTTCGGCTGAAACCGGCCCAGACGGCTGGGCAACAGTGAAGTGGAAGGATGCCGCGATGACGCTCCGGATCGCCACCACTCAGCCAGCGGGAAGCGCCGATGCCAGGGACAACGGCAGGAAGGCTCGCGCATTGATGCAGCAAGCCGCCGCTGAGCATGCCAGGCTGATCCAGTTCCCGGAGGGTTTCCTGTCCGGCTATGCCAAGGAACAGATCGCCGACTGGGGCGACGTCGACTGGGCCGCCGTCGGCGACGAACTCGGCAAGGTCGCCGCCCTCGCAGCGGAGCTGCAGATGTGGGTCGTGCTCGGATCGGCACACCCATTGACGGCACCACACCGGCCGCATAACAGCCTCTACGTGATCTCCGACCAGGGTCAGATCATCACCCGCTACGACAAGCGCTTCTGCTCGAACACCGAGATCACCCGCTTCTACAGCCCGGGCTTCGAGCCGGCGGTGTTCGACGTTGACGGCTACCGGTTCGGCTGCGCGATCTGCATCGAGGTCAACTTTCCCCAGCTGTTCGCCGAGTACGACCGTCTCGGGGTGGACTGCCTGTTGCTGTCGGCCTGGCCCGTCGATTCGATCTTCTTCCTCAAGGCGCAGGCGCATGCCGCGATCAATAACTACTGGCTCAGCCTGTCGGTCCCCGCGCAGAGCGCCAACCTGATGCCCTCGGCGATCATCGGACCGGACGGCAGCCGTTTGACCGCCGTCGACGGGGATGCCGAGCTGGCCGTCGTCGCCTTGGACCGCAACGCTCCCGAGTTCCACATCGCGCTCGATCTCGCCCGACCGTGGCGCGCCGAGGCGAACCGAGGAGACATCTACCGGACTCGTCGCGTCGACGATCCCCGAAGCCTGGATCGAACCTGCACCTAGCCAAGACCCAGCTCGACCTGTCGGAGAACCGGCTCGCCGAGCTGCCGGAACAGGTCGGCCGGCTCACCGCCCTGGTCAGCCTGAACCTGCGCGACGACCAGCTTACCGAGCTGGCGGCGTCGCTGCGCGACCTCACCGCCCTGACCTGGCTCGATGTGTCGGGCAACCCGCTGGCCGGGCCGCCGCCGGACTTTCCGAGGTGGACACCGGCGGTGCGCTGAGCCCGCCGGGCCCGGCTACTGAAGCGGCTAACCACAGCATAGGTCTTCTTGACTGCCATCTGCTCTGATCGTATCGTCGGCTCTGGTTAACCGCTTAATCGCGCGGCCCCTCGTTGAAAGTTTCGGGGTGATCCCCCGGCTGAACAGCGGGGCGGTCGCGGGCTCGTTGACGCATGCACGGTGCTGACTACGTTGCACGGCGTGGGCGCCCGCCCTCCCCCACGGAAAGGTTGGCCACCGATGTACACCAGAGTGCTCGCGAGGGCCCTGACCGCCCTCACCGCGGTCGCGCTCGTCGCCGCCGCGGGAACCGCATCCGCGGCGGAGCAAGCCACGGGAACCGCATCCGCGGCGGAGCAGACGGACAAGAGCGGCAGCGGGTTCGTCACGCGGCAAGGGGACGACCTGCGGCTCGACGGCAAGACGTTCCGCTTCGCCGGGTCGAACAACTACTACCTGCACTACAACTCGCACGCGATGGTCGACGACGTGCTCGGCGACGCCGCCGGCGCCGGGTTCAACGTCCTGCGCACCTGGGGCTTCATGGAGTCGGGGCAGAACGGCGTGTCGTTCCTGTCCTTCGACGGCACCAAGCCGGTCGCCAACGACGGGCCCGACGGGCTCGGCCGGCTCGACTACGTGCTCAAGGCCGCCCACGACAAGGGCATCCGCCTGGTCATCCCGCTCACGAACAACTGGAGCGACTTCGGCGGCATGGACCAGTACGTCAAGTGGCACGGCGGGCAGTACCACGACGACTTCTACACCGACCCGGTGATCCGCGGCTGGTACGCCGACTGGGTCACGCACGTGCTCAACCGCACGAACGCGCTCACCGGCGTCAAGTACAAGGACGACCCCACCGTCATGGCGTGGGAGCTGGCCAACGAGCCCCGCTGCGGTGGCTCCGGGCAGCTGCCCCGCTCGGCGAACTGCACCGACCGGACGCTCGTGACCTGGGCCGACGAGATGACGCGGCTCATCCACGGCGTCGACTCGCACCACCTGGTCGGCGTCGGCGACGAGGGCTTCCTGTGCACCGACCGCACCAGCAGCGACTGGACCGTCAACTGCGCCGACGGCGTCGACTCGGCCGCGCTCGCTGCGCTGCCCGGCGTCGACCTGGCCTCCTTCCACCTGTACCCGGACGGCTGGGGCAAGGACGCCGCCTGGGGCACCCAGTGGATCCGCACCCACGTGCAGGTCGCCCAGCGGGTGCACAAGCCGGTGATGCTCGGCGAGTTCGGCTTCAAGGACAAGGCCACGCGCAACACCGTCTACAAGGCGTGGACCGACGAGGCCGTGCGCGACGGCATCGACGGGTTCCTCTACTGGATCCTTTCGGGCGTGCAGGACGACGGCACGAACTACCCCGATTACGACGGTTTCACGGTGTACTGCCCGAGCCCCGTCTGCACCACGATCGCCAACGCCGGCGACGAGCTGCGCCATGGCTACCGCTCCCGCCCGCCCGTCGCCGACGACGATGCCGTCCAGACGCTGCGGGACGAGACGGTGACCCTGCAGCCGGCGGCGAACGACATCGCCTACCGCACGCGCGTCAAGCCGAACACCATCCAGCTCGCGGCGACCACCACCGCCGGAGGAACCTTCAGCGTGAACGCCGGCGTGGTCACCTTCGTGCCCGCACCGGGGTTCCAGGGCAAGGCGTCGACCACCTACACGATCCGCGACGAGGCCGGCCGCACCTCCAACGCGGCCCGCATCGAGGTCACCGTCCGGCCCCGCCCGGGCGACCCGCTGCTCATCGCCGGCTTCGAGGACGGTACCGACGGCTTCGCGCCCGGCAGCTGGCAGACCAACGCGGGCACCGTCGCCCAGACCGGCGACTTCCACCCCCAGGGCGCGTCCGGACTGCGGGTGACCGTGGCCGACGGTGGCTGGTTCGGCATCGCCCCGCTGCCGGCGCCGCTCGACCTGTCCGGCAAGGCGGCGCTGAAGTACGACATCCGCACTTCGAGCGCCGGCACCTCGACCAGCATCGCGGTGCAGACGGGCGACGCGTGGACCTGGTGCCAGTCCAGCTTCGGCTGGGTGAACCCGGACACGACCACCACGGTCGCGATCGACCTCACGACCGCCATGTCGTGCGACGCGACGGCGCTGGCCGACGTGCGCGTGATCTACGTGTGGATCAGCGGCGGCGGGACCTACGACATCGACAATCTCCGCGCCGAATAGGAGTCGCGATGAACCGATCACTCACTGCATTCGTGGCGTTGGGTCTCGCGCTGGGCGGCCTCGCGGCCTGCGGCGACGACAAGGCCGCCGACTCGGGCAAGATCGCCGGCGAGATCACGGTGCTGACCCAGCGCACCGACATCGTCAACACGGTGTTCCAGGACTACAAGAAGAAGTTCGAGGCGAAGTACCCGGGCACGACGGTCAAGTTCGAGGCCATCACGGACTACGAGGGCGAAGTCCGGGTCCGGATGAACACCAAGAACTACGGCGACGTGCTGCTCATCCCCAACTCCGTCAACGCCGACCAGCTCAAGTCGTTCTTCGAGCCGCTCGGCACGGTCGACGAGCTGCAGAACAAGTACCGCTTCGTGCGCACCAAGAACAACTTCGACGGCAAGTCGTACGGGCTGGCGATCACCGGCAACGCCCAGGGGTACGTGCTCAACAAGAAGATCTGGGCCCAGGCCGGCATCACCGAGCCGCCGAAGACGTCCGAGGAGTTCCTGGCCGCGCTCAAGGCCATCAAGGAGAAGACCCAGGCGATCCCGCTGTACACCAACTACAAGGACGGCTGGCCGCTCGGGCAGTGGGAGGGCGCGCGCGGCGCCATCAGCGGCGACGCGGACGCGGCGACCAAGCTCGGCGACGACGACGCGCCGTGGGCCGCCGGCAAGGAGCACTACATCCTCGACTCGCTGCTCTACGACGCGGTCAAGGGCGGGTACACCGAGCCCGACCCGACCACCACGAACTGGGAGCAGTCCAAGGGCCTGCTCGGCACCGGCAAGATCGCCACGATGATGCTCGGCTCCTGGGCGATCGTGCAGATGCAGCAGGCCGCGACGAGCAAGGACGACATCGGGTACTGGCCGTTCCCGCACCAGACGAACGGCAAGTTCTACTCGGTGATCGGCCCCGACTACATGAACGCCATCAACGTCAACTCGAAGAACAAGGCGACCGCGCGGGCGTGGGTCGACTGGTTCGCCGACGAGTCGAACTACGCCACCGACCAGGGCGGCGTCGCCCCGCTGAAGAGCGCGGAGATGCCCTCGACGCTGGCCGACCTGACCGCGGCCAGGACCGAGATGATCGAGCTCAACCCGGCGCCGGCGGGCAAGGAGGGCCTCGCCGACAAGATCGGCAACTCGGCCGAGGTCGCGCTGTACGACGGCAAGTACCGCCAGGTCATCGTCGACGCCGCCCGCGGGGCGAAGAACGAGTCGAAGGACCAGATCTTCGCCGACCTGAACAAGAAGTGGTCCCAGGCCCGGGCCAAGCTCAAATGAGACGTGCCACCCCGTACGCGTTCCTGGCGGTGCCGCTGCTCTTCCTGATCGTGTTCACCTACATCCCGGTGGTGAACATGTTCTGGTACAGCGTCACCGACTGGGACGGGCTCAGCCCCACGAAGGAGTTCGTGGGGCTGGGCAACTACGTCGAGATCTTCACCCGCCCGGAGCTGTTCGGCGTGCTGAAGGTGAGCCTGTACTACATCGGCGCGTCAGTGGTGCAGATCGTGCTGGCGTTGTACTTCGCGGTCGTGCTCAGCTTCAGCACCCTGTTCCGCAACGTCTACAAGGGATTCATCTTCTTCCCGTACCTCATCAACGGCGTCGCCATCGGCATGATCTTCCTGTTCTTCTTCCAGCCGGGCGGCACGCTGGACTCGGCGCTGGGCTCGGTCGGCCTCGGCGATCTGCGCCAGCAGTGGCTGGGCGACCCCGGCGTGGTGAACTACTCCCTCGCCGGCACGTCGGTCTGGCGGTACCTCGGGCTGAACTTCGTGCTGTTCCTGGGCGCCATCCAGTCGATACCGCCGCAGCTGTACGAGGCCGCGGAGCTCGACGGGGCCGGGCGGTGGGCGCAGTTCCGGTACATCATCCTGCCCGGCATCCGCCCCGTCGTCGGGCTGTCGTTCATCCTGGCGATCTCGGGCTCGCTGTCCGTCTTCGAGATTCCCTTCATCATGACCGGCGGCGCGAACGAGAGCGAGACATTCGTCATCCAGACCGTCAACATGGCGTTCAAGTACTACAAGTTCGGGCTGGCCTCGGCGATGGCGGTCGTGCTGCTGGTCATCATTCTGCTCGTGACGTGGTTGCAGCGACGTGTCGCCCCGGAGGAGAAGGTCACGCTGTCATGAGGCTGCTCAAACACCTCTCGCTGGTGGGGGCCTCGCTGGTGGTACTGCTGCCGCCTCTCGTGCTGGTGCTGGCCTCCCTGAAGACCCATCAGGAGTTCGCCACCACCGGCCCGTTCGACCCGCCGCACAACTGGTTCAACCTGCACAACTACGCGGTCGCGTTCAACGACGGCCACATGCTGCGCGGCTTCGTCAACACCTCGATCATCCTCGTGGTGTCGCTGGCCGGCACGGTGCTCATCGGGTCGATGGCCGCCTACGCCATCGACCGGTTCGAGTTCCGGCTGCGCCCGCTGGTCATCGCGCTGTTCCTGCTGGCGACCCTGGTGCCGGGCGTGACGACGCAGGTGGCGACGTTCAAGGTGGTCGACACCCTGCAGCTGTACGACACCCGCTGGTCGGCGATCGCGCTGTTCCTGGGCACCGACATCATCTCCATCTACATCTTCCAGCAGTTCCTGCGGGGCGTGCCGACCGAGCTGGACGAGGCCGCGGCGCTGGAGGGCGCGGGCCCGTTCACCATCTACCGGCGCATCATCCTGCCGCTGCTCAAGCCCGCGATCGCCACCGTGGTCATCATCAAGGGCATCGCCATCTACAACGAGTTCTACATCCCGTTCCTGTACATGCCCTCGCAGGACCTCGGCGTCATCTCCACGTCGCTGTTCCGCTTCAAGGGCCCGTTCGGCGCCCAGTGGGAGGTCATCTCGGCCGGTGTCATCCTCGTCATCATCCCCACGCTCGTCGTCTTCCTCGCGCTGCAGCGGTTCATCTACAACGGCTTCACCGCCGGAGCGACGAAGTGAACGTGTAGGGTGCCGAAACGATGACAGCATCCGGTGAGCAGCAGGGACGGGTCACGATCCGGCAGGTCGCGGTGCACGCCGGCGTGTCCGAGGCGGCCGTGTCCTACGCGCTCAACGGCCGCCCCGGGGTCTCCGAGCAGACCCGCGCCCGCGTGCTGGCCGCCGCCCGCGAGCTCGGCTGGGCGCCGAACATCGCGGCCCGCTCGCTGGGCACCGCCCGGGCCAACGCCGTCGGCATGGTGCTGGTCCGCCCGCCCCGGGTGATGGTGGTCGACTCGTTCTTCACCCAGATGCTCAGCGGCGTCGAGGCCGAGCTCAACCGCAACGACGTGGCGCTGGTACTGCACCTGGTCGACGACTTCGCCGAGACGATCGACGTGTACCGCCGCTGGTACGCGGGCCGCCACGTCGACGGCGTCATCATGACCGACCTGCGCCACGGCGACCCGCGCCCGGCCGCCCTGCGCGACATCGGGCTGCCGGCCGCGGTCATCGGCGGCGGCGACTCCGACCTCGACGGCTTCGACCTGGCCGGGCTGAGCTCCGTCGACGCCGACACCGCCGGCACCGCCCTGGGTATCGTCAACTACCTGCGGGCGCTGCGGCACCGCACGATCTTCCGCGTCGCCGGCCCCCGCGAGCTGCTGCACACCGTCCAGCGCGACGCCGCCTACTCGGCCGCCGCGGCGACGGCCGGCGACATCGAGTACCGGGCCGTGTACACCAACTACGGCGCCGCCGACGGCATGCGCGCGACCCGCGAGCTGCTGAGCCTCGCCGAGCCGCCGACCGCGCTGGTCTTCGACAACGACGTCATGGCCGCGGCCTCGCTGAAGGTCGCACACGAGATGGGCCTGTCCGTGCCGGGCGACTTCTCGGTCGTCGCCTGGGACGACTCCGACCTGTGCCAGATCACCGTGCCCGAGATCACCGCGGTGGTGCAGGTGCCCGCGCTGCAGGCCGAGCTGACCGCGCGCGCCCTGCTGACCGCGATCGGCGGCGGCGGCGAGACCCGGCTCACGTTACCCCCCGGCACACTCACCGCCCGGCAGTCCACCCGGCCGCCCCGCGCACGCTAACCGCTTCAGTTGACACTGCTCAGAAAGCCCACTTAGGGTTCAGAAACCAGAACTTATACGGTTCAGTCGGGAGTCTGTCATGTCCGTCCTGCGTCCGCTGCACACCGGCTGGACGGTCCGTGCCGCCACCGGGGCGCCCGCCGGGGGCCCGTTCCCCGCGACGGTGCCCGGCTGCGTGCACACCGACCTGCTCGCGGCGGGCGCGATCCCCGACCCGTTCCTCGACGACAACGAGGAGCGGTTGCACTGGATCGGGCGTACCGCGTGGGAGTACTCCACCGTGTTCGCCGGCATCGCGGGCGACCGGGTCGACCTGGTCGCCGAGGGGCTCGACACCGTCGCCACCGTGACCCTCAACGGGGTCGAGCTCGGGCGGACCGCGAACCAGCACCGGGGCTACCGCTTCGACGTCACCGGCGTGCTCCGGCCCGACGGCAACGAGCTCACCGTGCGGTTCGACTCCGCCTACGACTACGCCGAGCGCGTCCGCGACACGCTCGGGGCCCGGCCGAACGCCTACCCGGAACCGTTTCAGTACATCCGCAAGATGGCCTGCAACTTCGGCTGGGACTGGGGCCCGACAGTCGTCACCGCCGGCATCTGGCAGCCGATCGGCCTGTACGCCTGGTCCACCGCCCGCCTCGCCCGGGTCCGGCCCGTCGTCACCGTCGAGGGCACCACGGGCCGCGTCGAGGTCCTCGTCGACCTCGAGCGCACCGCCGGCGCACCCGTCCTGCTGCGGGCCGCGGTCGGCGGGGTCGAGGCGGCCGTCGAGGTGCCCGCGGGCGCGACCGAGGCCTCCGTCGTGCTCGAGGTGCCGGACGCCGAGCTGTGGTGGCCGCGCGGGTACGGCCCGGCCCGGCTGTACGACCTGCGCGTCGAGCTGGGCGACGAGGTCTGGTCCCGGCGGATCGGCTTCCGTACGGTCGAGCTCGACACCGCCGCCGACGCCGACGGCTCCCAGTTCGTGCTGCGCGTCAACGGCGAGCCGGTGTTCGTGCGCGGCGTCAACTGGATCCCCGACGACGCGTTCGTCACCCGGATCGGCCGCGAGCGCTACGCCGAGCGCATCGACCAGGCCGTCGCCGCGGGCGTGAACTACCTGCGGGTGTGGGGCGGCGGGCGGTACGAGAGCGAGGACTTCTACGAGGTGGCCGACGAGCGCGGGCTGCTGGTCGGGCAGGACTTCCCGTTCGCGTGCTCCGCGTACCCGGAGGAGGAGCCGCTCGCGAGCGAGGTCGCGGCCGAGGCGCGCGAGCAGGTCGTCCGGCTCATGCCGCACCCGAGCCTGGTCATGTGGGTCGGCAACAACGAGAACATCTGGGGCTTCCACGACTGGGGCTGGCCGGCCGAGCTCGAGGGCCGCACCTGGGGCGAGGGCTACTACCTGCGCGTGCTGCCGGCCATCGTGCACGAGCTCGACCCGACCCGGCCGTACTGGCCCGGCAGCCCCTACTCCGGCGACGCCTCCATCCACCCGAACGACCCCGCGCACGGCACCATGCACATCTGGGACGTCTGGAACACGCACGACTACCGCCACTACGCCGACTACCGGCCGCGGTTCGTCGCCGAGTTCGGCTTCCAGGCCCCGCCCGCCTTCGCGACCCTGCGCCGCGCGGTCTCCGACGAGCCGCTCACCCCGCAGTCGCCCGGCGTCGCCCACCACCAGAAGGCCATCGGCGGCAACGAGAAGCTGGCCCGCGGCCTCGAAGGCCACTTCCCGGCGCCCGCGACGTTCGACGGCTGGCACTGGGCGACCCAGCTCAACCAGGCCCGCGCGATCGCGTTCGGCATCGAGCACTTCCGCTCGCTCAAGCCGCTGTGCACCGGCGCGATCGTGTGGCAGCTCAACGACAACTGGCCGGTCACGTCGTGGTCGGCGATCGACGGCGACGGCCGCCGCAAGCCGCTCTGGTTCGCCCTTCGGCGGGTGTACTCCGAGCGCCTGGTCACCATCCAGCCCCGCGACGGCGCCCCGGCGATCGTCGCCGTGAACGACACCCCGCACCCGTGGCGCACGACGGTGGAGGTGCGCCGGCTCGCCTTCGACGGATCCCCGCGCGCGAAGCTCACGCTGGCCGTGGACGTGCCGGGCGGAGGCGCGGCGACGGTACCGCTGCCGCCGGAGCTCACCACGCCGGAGTCCCCGGCCTCGGAGCTGCTGGTCGCCGACGCCGACGGCGAGCGCGCCCTGTGGTTCTTCGCGGAGGACGTGGACCTGGCCTACCCGCGCGCGGCGCTGGACGTGCAGGTGGCCGCTTCCCCGGACGGCGTCGACGTCCGCGTGACGGCGCACGCGCTGGCCCGCGACGTGACCCTGTTCCCGGACCGCGTCGATCCGGCCGCCACGGTCGACCGGGCGCTGCTGACCCTGCTCCCGGGCGAGTCCGCGACCTTCCACGTGCGCGGCACCGCGGTCGCGGACCCCGCGGTGTGGTCGGCCGCGCCGGTCCTGCGCACCGCGAACGACCTCGTGGCGTAGCGCGCCGGGCTCAGGGGACCGGCGGGAGCCTCAGGTGCGCGCGGGTGCGGCCCATCGCGGCGAGGATCCGCGCGCGCCGCGCCGCCGGGTCCAGGCGCAGCAGCGCGGCGGCCTCCACGGCCAGGTCGTGCGACCGTCCGGCGCCGGGATCCAGGGCCACCACCCGGTTCAGGAGACGCTCCGCGGTGGCCGTCCGGCCGGTCAGGGCGGCGGCCGCGCCCGCGTGGAACTCCGGCGCCGCCACCGGCCGGGCCGGGCGGGACACCGGGTCCGGGCTGCCATTGTCGTCAGTCGTCCGGCGCGGCCCGGCCCCGCGCCGGGCGCACGCGCCGCACCAGCCCGGCGATGCGCCCGAGGGCGGGCACGACGATCCAGCACACGTACGCGTAGTGGGTGACGAACGCGAGCGGAATCGACACCAGGAACCCGGCGGAGATCGACAGCCCGTTGAGGTACGCGTGCCCGAAGATCGACCGGGGCATGCCCGGCCGGTGCAGCCCGTGCCGCCGGACCTCGCGCACCATCACCGCGAACAGCACGCCGGTGAGCGCCTGCACCGAGGCGTAGAACACGAACCGCGTCTCGAACGCCCCCTCGCCGTTGAGGACCCGGGTCGCGTACGGCGTCACGACGAGCAGCAGCAGCCAGCGCAGCGTGAGCGAGACCAGCCGCCCGCCGAGCGTCTCGACCCAGCGGAACACCCGGTGGTGGCCGCTCCAGTGCGCCCCGATGACGGCGAAGCTGATGAGGAAGGCCACGTACTCGTCCCGGTGCTCGGCCGCGGCGTGCAGCAGCGCCCGGTTCGTGGTGCCCTCGGGCAGCGGCAACTCGAGCGCGAGCAGCGTGATGGCGATCGCGATCACGGCATCGGCGAAGAACGTCAGCCGCTCCGCCGCGACCGCCCGCGCCACGACCCCGGCCGCCTCGCCGGCCACGTCCTCGCCGGCCGGCGCCGCGGTATCTGTTGACGTCATGCGCAGAGCGTCCCACACGATGATCGCGACCGTGCCGCGGCGGGCGCATCGATGATCGGGCACACTCGACCGCATGAGTGAGGCGGGGGCGTCACAGGTCGACGACGAGAAGCGGGTCAGCTGGGCCGAGTTGTTCTTCGATCTCGTCTTCGTCGTGGCCGTGACGAAGGTGGCGGCACTTGTCGCGTCGGACCACGACTGGCCCGGGCTGCTGCGCGCGGCCGTGGCGTTCGTGCCGATCTACTGGACCTGGGTCGGCGCCGCCATCGTCACGAACCTCGACGACGTGTCGAGACCGGCGATGCGGCTGCGCGTCTTCGGCGTCGCGCTGGCCGGGATCTTCATGGCGCTCGCGCTGAACAGCGCGTACGGCGACCGCGGCCTGCTCTTCGCGGCGGCGTACTGGGCCGGGCGCATCGTGCTGGGCTGGCGAGGCGTGAGCCGCCTGCGCGACGGGGTGCCGCTCAACCCGTACACGGTGAGCATCCTCGCGACCGGTCCGCTGCTGGTGCTCGGGGCCCTGCTGCCGGGTGACTGGCGCACCCTCGTGTGGGCGGTCGCGGCGCTGCTCGACCTCGCGAGCCCCAGCCTGCTGCGCCGGCGGCTGCTGGGCCTGCACCTCGACGCCGGGCACCTCGCGGAGCGGTTCGGACTCTTCGTGCTGATCGCCCTGGGCGAGTCGGTCGTGGCGATCGTCGCGTCGGTGCCCGACGACGTCACCGTCCTCGACGGCGTGACGGTCGCCCTGGCGTTCGCGGTCTCGGCCGGACTGTGGTGGGTGTACTTCCACTTCGCCGCCGACGCCGTACGGCACGCGCTCGCGACCGCCGCCGTACAGCTGGACATCGCCCGGATCGTGCTGTCCTACGGGCATCTGCTGTTCATCGGGGCCGTCATCACCGTCTCCGTGGGCCTGCACGAGGCCGTCGCCGACCCGCGCCACCACCTGTCCTGGCCCGCGACCGGCCTGCTGTACGGCGGCGCGGCGCTGTACCTGGCGACCTTCGGCCTGACGCGCTGGGCGATGTTCCGCCTGGTCTCGATCACGCGCCTGACCGCGGCCGCGGCGGTCCTCGCCGCGCTGCCACTCGTGCCGCACCTGCCGTCCATCGCGTCGGTGGCGCTGCTGGCCCTGATCATCGCGGCCCTGAACGCCGTCGAACTGTCGCGCAACGACCGCATCGGCTGGCGGACCCTGCTGGCCCACCGAGCGCTATGAAACCGGTCAGATGTGGCGCCGGTAGTGGATGACGACGTCGGAGATCACCACCTCGCTGCCCTTGTTCCGGTCGGCGTCGTCGTCGGCACGGGCGCTGACGACGAGCACGTTGTCCTGCTCGTGCAGGATGCCGGCGTCGACGATCTCCTGCCAGGACCGGTGGATGTCGGTGTTGAACAGCTGCTCGGCGACGGTCTCGCCGTTGAGGACGAAGGTCACGGTGATCGCCTTGACGAACGGCCGGGCCGCCCGCGGCGTTCACCACCGTCGCGCCGCTGTCGGTGAGACGACATCGGCCCGCAGGCTCAGCCTTCGGTCTCCTGCTGGCCCAGCACGCCGTCGCGCAGGTACGCCGTCCAGTGGTGCGACTTGTCGAGCCAGGTCGGGTTCGCCTGCTCGGCGCCGGCCAGCCATGCGCAGGCGCGGTGAAGGCCGCTGCCGGTCGTGAGCGCGGCCCGGGCCTCGGCGCGGACCTCGCTGGGAACGGCGTAGAGCGTCAGGACGCGGCGTGGACGGCTGGGTGTTCCCCGGGGCAGGTGGTAGGTGCTGCCGAGTTCCGAGTATCTGGCCGCCCGCAGTAACACCGTGACGGCCCGATCACCCCCGCCTCGGGAGAAGTCCAGCGTGAGGAGGACTACACCGGCGGCCCGGAGCGACGCCTCGACGATCGACCGCTCGACCGGGTACGACCAGCCGCGCGGGAGCCGGTCGCGCCGGTAGCTCTGCCACGGTTCGCCGGACATCTACGCGACTGTACGGGCGACGCCGGAGATCCCGTCGCGACGGCCGCCGGTCGGTGCCGGTCACGTCGTCCCGGGATTCGCGGAGGGGATCGAGAACGAGAACGGCTCGCCGGCGTTCAGTACAGCTCGTCGGCCGCCATCAGGGCGCGCGCGGCCAGGCGCGTGCGCGTCTCCGGGCGGTCCGCGAGGTCGTCGACCACGCACGCCAGGCCCAGCCACGTCGCGCCGATCTCGTGCACCATCTCCTGGATCGCCAGGGCCTGCGCGCCGCTCTCCACCCAGTCGTCCACGCACAGCACGCGGTCGGACGGGCGGACCAGGGCGCGCCGGAAGCTCAGCACCGCGCCGCCGCCGTGGTACGTGTCCGGCAGCCGCCGGTGGGTGTAGAACTCGGAGTGCAGGGCGACCCGGTCGTTCTTGCGTACCTCGACGAGCCCGACGCCCAGGGATGCCGCGACGAGCGCGCCCAGCAGCGTGCCGCGCGACGCCGGGCCGAGGACCACGGTGGGGGAGCCGGGCACGAGGGCGGCCACGGCCGGTGGGAGGTCGCGCAGCACCACCGGGTCGCGCCACCACTCGGTGATGTCCGCGAACGCCACGTCCGGGCCGCCGCGCCAGTGGAAGCCGATGCGGAGGCGCTCGCGGAGCTCAGGCACCCAGGGCCGGGGCCGGCTGCCAGCGCCAGCGCGGGTCGCAGTCGGGGTCGTTCGCGGCCAGGACGGCGCGCAGGACGCCGTCGGGGTCGCAGCTGTACAGGCCGGAGCTCCAGACGTTGTTGACCTCGAGCACCGCGAACTGGCCGGACTCGGTGCGGCCGACGTCGATGACCGCGGTCGGGGGCACGTTCTGGGCCGGCAGGTCGGCGAGCATGAGGGCGACGAACGCGGCCGCCTCGTCGTGCCACGACGCGCGGTGCATGCGCAGCGCCGGGCTCCACTCCTCGCCCTCGACCACGTACGGCGACCAGGCCACCGGCAGGCGTCCGATGGTGAAGACGCGGTACTCCGAGGCCAGGTCGAGCCAGTGGTCCATGATGATCAGTGTGCTGTCGGCCGGGAGGCGGGCCGTGCGCAGGCGGTTGCGCAGGTCGTCGGCGTTGCGGACCCAGGCCGCGGAGAACGCCGGGTGCTTCTCGTCGGCCAGCTTGGCCACGGCCGGGCGCGGGCCCACGAAGTCGGGGGCCTCGCCGACGCTGACCAGGCGGATGTCGCGGCCCGTGACGTCCTTGGGCAGGGCGGCGAACCAGGACGGGGACGCGCCCGAGAGGCACACGTCGGCGCCGCCGGCGATGAGGGTGGTCAGGTAGCCGCCCGCGGCCCGCCAGGCCACGCCGTCGGCGGAGTGCAGCCCGTCGACCTCGGCCGGGTCGCCCGGCAGCTGCGCCACCGGCAGCCCGATGCGCTCGGCGGCATGCGTCAGGGCCGCGCTCGCCTCGGGCGAGCGCACCCGCATTGCCAGGGTCCGGAACTGACGCACCCCCATATCCTGCCAGCGAGGCTCGTCAGTGTCGTTGCCGGATTCCACAGACGGCACAACCTCGGCCCACGCGCGCTCACCCAGGGCATCCGATGTGACACTTTCGGGGACATCGAGCTCGACTTTTGGTAAAGAAACCGACAAATCGGGCACGGTATTCATATGGCTACCGAGCTCCGGACGCGGCCCGTGGTACCGCCGCTGGTCCGTCGTCGCCGCGCCGTGCGGCGCCGGCGCCTGGTGATCGCCGTCACGCTCCTCGTCGCCGCACCCGGTCTCACGGCGCTGCGCACCTACGCCCATGACGTCGACCGCGGGGTCCGCGTGCTCGGCATCGACCTCGGCGGCCGCTCCCGCGAGGGCGCCCGCCGGGCCCTCGAGGCCGGGGTCGCGGCCCGCCTGCGCCGGCCGGTCGCGGTCAAGGTCGGCACCGAGCCCGCCGTCCTCGACCCGGCGGTCGTCGGCCTGACCCTCGACGTCGCGGCGACGGTCGACCGCGCGGCCGCCGTGACGACCGTGCCCTTCGGCGGCACCGACGTCGAGCCGGTCGTGCACGTCGACGCGGGCCGCCTCTTCGCCTCGCTGATGGACCACCTCGGCGCCCAGGGCGACGCGCCGGTCCTGCCCGCCGTGCGCTTCGACGGCCTGCGCCCGCTGCCGGTGTACCCCGAGCAGGGCCGCGGCCTCGACCGCCTCGGCGCCGCCCGGCTGGCCGAGGCCGGCCGGCTGCGCCGGGACGCGCTCGAGTTCCCGGTCGTGGACCTGGTGCCGCACGACACCCGCGCCGACGTGGACCGGCTGGTGCGCGACCTCGCCACCCCGGCCGTCGCCGCGCCGCTGGTGCTGGCCACGCCGCGCGGCGACGTGACGGTGACGACGTCCGGCATCGCGGCCGCCCTGCGCCTCGAGTCCGACCCGGACGGGCGGATCGCGCCGGCCGCCTCCGAGGGGTGGACGACGGCGGTGAGCCCGGCGTTGAACCTGGACGCCGGCGCCTGCTCCCGGTGTCGTCGTTCTTCCCCGCGCACCCGCCGAGGAGCTGGACGAGAACATCCAGACCGACACGCAACGTACGGATGATGTCACCCAACGTAGTCGCGAGCGGCCCGCTCCGCCCACCGGTCCGGATCGCCCGGGCGGCGCAGCAGCAGCGCCTCGAAGTACACGGGCGCGGTCGCGGCCACGAGCAGCTCCCGGTGGTCGACGGGTTCGCGCAGCTCGCCCCGCTCGACCGCCCGCCGCACGAGCACCGCGCACCGCTCGAACCGGCCGTCCCAGAACGACCGCAGCGCCTCGGCCGCCGCCGGCGACCGGAACGAGGCGGCGATGAGCGCGGTGGTGATCGGCGACTCCCCCGTGAGGGCCGCCTGCACCTCCAGGTTGACCGCTCGCAGGTCCCCGCGCAGCGACCCGGTGTCGGGCGGGTGCCAGTCGTCGCCGGCCGCCGCGGCCAGCACGTCGGCGAGCAGCCCCCCGACGTCGGCCCAGCGCCGGTACACCGTCGCGCGGTGCACGGACGACCGCTCGGCCACGGCGTCGACGGTCACCGAGTCGTACCCGCCCTCGACGAGCAGCTCCGACACGGCCGCGAGCACGCGCCGCCGCACGTCGGCGCTGCGCCCGCCGGGCCGGCTTGCCGTCCGGGGGCTGATCCATGCCAGGATCGTATCGCGACATTTGTCGCATTAACAGACCGGGAGGCGGGCATGCGGGAGTTCGAGCTCGGCGCGGCGGGCGGCGGCCCCTACGGCATCACGACCGGCCCCGACGGCGCCCTCTGGTGCACCCTGGTCCACGCGGGCGGGATCGCCCGGCTGGCCACGGACGGCGAGGCGACCGTGTTCCCCCTGGCCAACCCGGCGGCGGCCCCGTCGATCATCGTCCGCGGCGCGGACGACGCCCTGTGGTTCACCTGCTTCCAGGACGGCACGATCGGGCGCATCACGACCGGCGGCGAGCTGTCCTCCCGGCCGGTGCCGTCCCCATTCGGCCTGGCGGCGGCGCCGGACGGCACGCTGTGGAGCACGGAGCTGAACGCGGACCGCGTCTGGCGCCTCGACCCCGACGGCACGACGGCCCCGATCGACCTGCCCACCGCCGGTGCCATGCCGTCCATGCTGGCCATCGGGCCCGGCGGCGCCGTGTGGTGCACGCTCAACCAGGGCAACGCGATCGCCCGGATCGACACCGGCGCGATCCACGAGCTGCCGACCGCGGGCGCGGCCCCGGTCGGCATCACCACCACGCCCGACGGCGCCGCCTGGTTCGCCGAGATCGGCGCCGGGCAGATCGGGCGGATCACGCCGGACGGCCGGATCGACGAGTACCCGCTGCCGGACCGCGCCACCCGCCCGCACGCCATCGTGGCCGACCCGGCCGGCGGCTGCTGGTACACCGAGTGGGCCGGCAACCGCCTCGGCCACATCAGCGCCGACGGCGCCCGGATCACCACCTACCCGCTGCCGACGCCGGGCTCCGAGCCGCACGGGCTCGCCGTGGGGCCGGACGGCGCCGTCTGGGTGGCGCTGGAGATCGGCCGGGTCGCGCGCTTCGCCGCCTGATCCGCGAGCGCCGCGACGCCGCCGAGCAGGATCAGCGACGCGGCGCTGACCAGCAGCGTCCGCTCGGGGCCGACCGCCGTGACCAGGGGGCCGCCGACCGCGGTGCCCACCGGCACCGCGATCACCGTGATCGAGCCGAACGCGGCCAGGACCGCCGACAGCCGGTCCGGCGGGGTGGTGCGCTGGAAGACGGCCATCACGATCGGCATGTACGGCGCCCAGCACAGCCCGGCCAGCGCGAACGCGGGCAGCGACAGCGCCGGCGGGGCGCCCAGGCCGAGCGGGAGGACCGCCACGCCGAACGCGAGGACCACAGGCCAGACCGGCAGGCGGCGCAGGTACGCGGTGGCCAGGCCGCCCGCGGCCGCGCCGATGCCGAAGACGGTGTAGTACAGGCCGAGCAGGGTCGCGCTCGCGTGCAGGTCGTCGGCGACGTGCAGCGGCAGCGCGACGTAGAACGGTCCGAAGAGCAGGAAGAACACGAACGACAGCGCGAGCAGGGCGAGCTGGGCGCGGCCGAAGCGCACCGGCGTCCGCCCGGCCGGGGCGGCGGCCGGGGTCGTGGGCACGAGCCGGTACGTCAGGGCCAGCACGGCGAAGCTCGCCGCGTCGATCGCCAGGACCACGGCGGCGTTGGTCCAGCCGATGAGCAGCCCGGCCAGGGGCGGGCCGGCGATCGCGGCGGCCTCCGCGAGTGTGCCCAGGGCGCCGTTGGCGGCCAGATGGTGCTCCGGCGGGAGAATCTCCGCGATCAGGGTGTACCGCCCCGCCGAGCCCCAGGCCGCGAGCAGCGACGACACCGCCAGCAGCCCGATGTACAGCGCCGGGGGCAGCGCGCCGGCCGCGAACAGCAGCACGATCGCGGCCAGGGCACTCGCGCGCAGGATCGCGTTCCAGCCCGCGAGCTGGGCGCCGGAGCGGTGGCGCAGGTACCGCCCCAGCACCGCGCCGCCGAGGGCGCTCGGCAGCGAGTACGCCGCGACCGCGGCCGCCACCCAGGGCCCGCGCTGGCCCGCCGGGGCGAGCTGCAGGGCCAGCCAGCTGACGGCGACCAGCGACATGCCGTCGCCGAGCGCGGAGATCGCGATGCCCGGCAGGACGCGGCGCAGCACGGGATGGGTGAGGACCGGCCGGTACGGGCTGGAGCGGGGGCGCATGCGGCCCAGCCGATCTCATGCGGTACGGCCGGGCAAGGGATATCGCGATGGGCGCAATTGGCGCCATTGGGTTATCTTGCTGGCCATGCGTGGGTGGCCTTTCGGTCTCGCCTTGTGGCTGCTGGTCTTGGCGGCCGCGCAGGCGGCCGGTTTCGTTGCGGTCTGGCGGTTCTTCGTGCACAGCGAACACGGCCAGCTGCTGGACTTCGTGGCGCTCACGGGCAACAGCATCGGCCAGGCCCGCGTCGCCGGCCTGGTGCACGACACGCTCAGCACCATCTCCGTCGTGTCCGTCGCCGCGGCCACGATCGCTATCGGCTTCATCGCCGTGGCCCGCCGGCGGGTGGCCCTGGGCGTCGGCGCGGTGCTGCTCATCGCCGGGTCCAACGCCACCACGCAGTACTTCAAGGAGCTGATCTACCGCCCGCACCTCGGCATCGACGTGGACCGGGTCGCGGCCGGCAACAGCCTGCCGAGCGGGCACACGACGGTCGCCGCGTCGGTGGTGGTGGCGTTGGTACTCGTCGTGCCGCCCCGCACCCGCGGGCTCGTCGCGCTCGGCGGCGCGGTGATCGCCTCCCTCGTCGGCGTGGCGACGCTCTCGGCGGGCTGGCACCGGCCCAGCGACGCGGTCGCCGCCCTGCTCGTGGTCGGCGCGTGGGCCGCGGCGGCGAGCCTGTTCATCCTGATCGCCCAGCGCCGCCACGGCGGGGTGCGGTACGGGGCGGCGAACACGTACACGACGGTCTTCCTGGCCCTGGTCTCGATCGGGCTGCTGCTCGGGGCGGTGGTCGCGCTGCGGCTGACCGACGGGGTGATCGAGCAGGCGGTGGACGACCTGAGCCGCCGGCGGCTGTTCGTCGCCTACGCGGGCGGGGCGCTCGGCATCGCCGGCACCGCGGGCCTGGTCGTCTCGGCCGTCCTGGCCACCGCGCACCGGGTCGTGCCGCTCTGGGTGCCGGACTATGCGGACGAAGATCCGGAGCCGGAGCCGGACCCGTCCGACGAGACGACCCTGCGGCTGCCGGCGTCGGCCGACGACACGACGGTGCCGCTACAAGGCGGCGGGCTCGGGCTCGGCCAGTGACGCGTTCGTCCAGCTGAGCGCGGCCAGCAGCTCCGCGTGCAGCTCGCCGTCGGCCTCCAGCCGGGGCGCGCCGCGCTGGTAGGAGCGCACGTCGCGGAGCACCTCGCCGAGCGCCTCGAGGGCGTGCGGACCGTCGCGGAACAGCAGCTCGTAGGCGGCGACGTGGCCCCGTGCACGTCGCCGGACCGCGAGAAGATCGGCTGCGGCCCACGTGCACGGCGCCGGAACGGGGGAACGTACCGCGCTCATCGACTCGCCCGGCGCGGATCTGCGGATTTCCAGTCCAGCCGTTACGCGGCGCCGGCCAGGGCGAGGATGCGCCAGCCCTCGTCGGGGAAGCCGGACGCGTCGGCGACGTGGGCGCTGGCCGTGTTCTCAGGGTCGTGCAGGTAGATCGCGACCGCGCCGGTGGCGACGATCCGGCGCGCGGCCCGGGACACGAGCCGGCGGGCCAGCCCCCGGCCGCGGGCCCGCTCGTCCGTGCCGACCGAGATCTCGACCCCGGACGGCCCGTGCGGCTTGAGCCCGACCCCGGCCAGGTACTCCCCGGTGCCCGGCTCCCGCGCGATGAGCACCTGGCCGGGGAAGGGCCGCAGCCAGTCGGGGATCCCGGGCGCGTCGGCGGGCTCCCACTCCCCCGCGCTGTCCATCGCCGCCGGCATCTCCGACCACCGGAACACGCCGGTGAAGAAGCGCTGCTCGGGCCGGCCGACCAGGGACGGGAGCCGCTCGGCGAGGGCCGCGTCGAGCGCGCCGGGCGGGGTCGCGGCGACGAGCCGGGCGACGGCGTCGCGGGCGCCGGGCGGCACGGAGAGCACGCCGTTGCCGTCGCCGTCGGTCACGCCGAGGGCCCGCTGCTCGCCCCCGTCCCAGCGGGGCTTCTCCCGTAACGGGGTACCGACGACGACGAGGCCCCCGGGGGACGGCCAGCTTCCGAGCCACGTGCGCAGGAAGGGATCGAGCACATGAGCATCTTAGGGGCTGTGGCGAAGGTGATGGCCGGGCCGCGGCGGCCTCGCTCCGGCCCCTGCTTCGACACAGCCCTAGGGTTGCGCGCGGTACTGCGCGCTCATCACGTCGGCCACGCGCTTGGTCCAGTCGGCCGGTCCGTCCACGGTCCAGTTCTCGCCGAGCGCCATGAACAGGGGCCCGCGCCCGGCCTCGGCGGCCCACTGGGCCTCGGCCTCGTCGTGCCCCGCGTACACGCCGACGCCGACCTGGCGCCCGCCGGCCGTGCAGCGCCCGCGCTCGCCGGCCTTGACGACCACGGCGGCGGCCTCGACGGCCTCGTACCCGGTGCACGGCAGCCCGCGCCGGTCGAGGTAGTCGACGAGCGCCCGCGGCGAGGAGAACGTCTGCGGCGCCACGTCCTCGGCGACGGACGGGTGCCGGTCGATCCGCCCGATGAGCACGACGAGCACGGCCCCGACGACGAGGACCCCGGCGGCGAGCGTGGCGATCATCGCGGTCGGCGGCCGGTGTACCGGGTGCTCCCTGGGCGGGGGCGGCGGCAACGGCTGCGTGGCGTCGTCGACGTCGGCCCCGAGCTCGGCGAGGACCTCCTCGTCGGGCCGTGCGCCGAAGCCGGCCGCGATGGCCCGGCGCGCGACGACGTCGACGTCGGCGTCGGCGTCGGCCTCTGTCTCACCCTGGATGACGGCGTCCCGGGCGGCGACGGCCTGAACGGCCTCCCGGGCGGCGAGCTGGGCGGCGGTGCGTTCCGCGGCGGCGGCCGCGACCTCGGCCGGGGACGGCAGCGGCTGGGTGGTCTCGACGTCGGCGTCGAGCCGGGCCAGGATCAGGTTGTCCGGCGACGCGCCCAGGTCGGCCGCGGTGACCTGGCGCATGACGAAGCCCACGGACACCGCGACCGGGACGTCGGCGACCGGCGCGACGGCCCCGCGAACCGCGGCGGCGATGTCCGCGGGCGCGGCGGAAACGGCCCCGGCGCGCGGCACGGCAACGGCTTGCTGCGGGGCGACAACGGCCTGCGGGACGACAACGGCCTGCGGGGCTCTCGGCACGGCGGCTCGGAGGGCGGCGGCGATCTCGGCGGCGGACGGCAGTGGCTGGGTGGCCCGCGCGGCCTCGATCTCGGCCGGGGACGGCAGTGGCTGGGTGGCGGCGTGGTCGAGGGGCTGCAAGGGCTGCACCTTCACGCGAGAACGCTACCGTGGCCCGTTGGCGGACTCAGCACTCCGAACGTACAGATCTGCTGATGGACTTCTGGCCATCCGACAACGGCCGCCCAATTGATGCCGATATTTCGGACACGCCCCGCCGCAATATATCCACATTTATGGCCTGACGGGCGAAAAGTCCGATAGGCGCGACGATACCGTACGTGTCGAATTCACCCTACCGCCGGCGCCATGTGTCGATTTCTTGCCTGCCCGCGGGGTCGCCGCGGCGCTACCGCGGGTTCACCCGGGCAGCGAGACGGCGATCTCCTCGCCCAGCGCCGCCCCGTGCTGCAGCTCGAGGTCGTCGCCGCTCCAGAACTTGCCCGGGTCGTACCAGTTGGCGCGCCGCCCCTTCGCGAGCAGGCCCATCTCCTCGTAGGTCACGGCGACGACCTCGGCGCAGTACGCGGTCTCGAGGCTGCCGCTCGTCGGCTCGCGCAGGTGGGGCAGGCGGCCCTTGAACCAGCGCCCGGCCAGCCGGGCCGTCGACGGGAACGGGGTGCCGTCCAGGCGGGCGACGGTGCGCAGCACGGCGTCCTCCATGGCCGGACCGACCTCCGGGAACAGCTGGCGCAGCCAGGCGCGCTGGCCGTAGCGGCGGCCCCAGACGAGCACCGCTTCGCGCAGGTCGTGCAGCTGCACCCCGCGCTGGCGCGTGCCAGTCCACAGGTCCGGCAGCGACCGGCCCAGCTCCGCGTGCCACATGAGCGGCGGCATGTCGTCGAGCACGACCGCCATGCCGACGTGGTTGACCGGGCTGTTGGTAAGCGTCTGGATGGCACGGTCGGCGGTCGTACGGCCACGGAACACCCAGAGGTCACCCGTGCGGGTCATTCGCACGGCCTCGTCGAGATCGACCATCACCGGGACTACCCTAGGGCCTCATGCGCATCAAGTGGTGGAAGGTGGTCGGCCTCGCCGGTGTCGTCGGCGTGGCGGCGACGGGAGTCCTGGTGGCACGGGCCGAGCGGCAGCGGCGCGCGTACACGCCGGAGGAGATCAGGGACAAGCTGCGTACACGGCACGCGGTCGCACAGGACGGGACGAGTCGCGGCTCACGTACCAGTGGCAACTGAGGTCACCTAGGGTAGGAGTGTGCTGCCACTGACATCCCAGGCCGACCCCGTGCGGGTCCTGTTCCTCGAAAACATCCACCCGATCGCGGTCGAGCGGATGCGCTCCGAGGGCTACGAGGTCGAGACCGTCGGGCGCGGGCTCGACGAGGAGGAGCTGATCGCGAAGCTCGACGGGGTACACCTGCTCGGCATCCGATCGAAGACCCAGGTCACCGCCAACGTCCTGGCCTCCGCCCCGCACCTGCGCGCCATCGGGGCCTTCTGCATCGGCACCGACCAGATCGACCTGCGCTGCGCCGCCGAGTCCGGCATCGCGGTCTTCAACGCGCCGTTCTCCAACACCCGCAGCGTGGTGGAGCTGGCGATCGCCGAGATCATCTCGCTGACCCGGCGGCTGACCGAGAAGAACGCCGACATGCACAACGGCGTGTGGAACAAGGACGCCGCGGGCTCGCACGAGGTCCGCGGGCGCTCCATCGGCATCGTCGGCTACGGCAACATCGGCACGCAGCTGTCGGTCCTGTCCGAGAATCTCGGGCTGCGGGTGTACTTCTACGACACCTCCGAGCGGCTCACCCTCGGCAACGCCGTGCGCTGCAACTCCCTCGACGAGCTGCTCGAGGTCGCCGACATCGTGACCCTGCACGTCGACGGCCGCCCGGGCAACAGCGGCTTCTTCGGCGAGGAGCAGTTCGCGAAGATGCGCCCCCGCAGCATCTTCCTGAACCTCAGCCGCGGGTTCGTCATCGACCACGACGCGCTGCGCCGGCACCTCGACAACGGCCACCTCGCCGGGGCCGCGGTCGACGTGTTCCCGCAGGAGCCCAAGGCCAAGGGCGACGAGTTCGTCTCCGCCCTGCGCGGCCTGCCCAACGTGATCCTCACGCCGCACATCGGCGGCTCGACCGAGGAGGCGCAGTCCGACATCGGTGCGTTCGTGGCCGAGAAGCTGCACAAGTACGTCGCCGAGGGCTCGACCACGCTGAGCGTCAACCTGCCGTCGCTCAACCTGCAGCAGCTGCCGGACACGCACCGCATCGCCCTGCTGCACCACAACGTTCCGGGTGTACTCGCCGAGGTGAACAGCATCTTCGCCGGTCACAAGGTCAACGTGGAGGGGCAGATCCTGGCCACCCGCGGCGAGTACGGCTACCTGCTCACCGACGTCGCGGCCCAGTACCCTCAGGAGATCCTGGCCCAGCTGACCGGCATGGCCACGACGGTCCAGCTGCGCGTCCTGTCCTAAATATCGAGAACCTTCGATTAAACGACACATCTGATACTGGTCTCGTTCACGACCGGGCGAAAGCGTGCTCCCAACGCATCCGAAGGGAGCACGCATGCTCAGGGTTGTCCGTACGGCCGCCGTGGTCGCCCTCGCCGGCGCCGGCACAGTCGCCGCGCTCGCCGGCCCGGCCGGGGCCACCCCGCCCGGGATCCCGTCCAAGGCCACGGCGCAGACGCAGCTCAACGCGCTGACCGTGGCGAGCGAGGGGTCGATGAGCGGGTACAGCCGGGACCAGTTCCCACACTGGATCACCATCAGCGGTTCGTGCGACACGCGCGAGACCGTGCTCAAGCGCGATGGCACGTCGGTGGTCACGAGCAGCGCCTGCGCGGCCACGTCGGGCCGCTGGTACAGCCCGTACGACGGCGCGACCTGGACCGCGTCCGGCGACGTCGACATCGACCACGTGGTGCCACTGGCCGAGGCCTGGCGCTCCGGCGCGAGCGCGTGGACCACGGCCCGCCGCCAGAGCTTCGCCAACGACCTCACGCACCCGCAGCTCATCGCCGTGACCGACAACGTCAACCAGTCCAAGGGCGACCAGGACCCGTCGACCTGGCAGCCGCCGCTGACCTCCTACCGCTGCACCTACGCGCGGATGTGGATCAGCGTGAAGTACACCTACGGCCTGAAGCTGCAGTCGGCCGAGAAGACGGCCCTGCAGTCGATGCTCAACGCCTGCTGAGGCCGAGCCGCCCGCGGGCGCAGGCGGCGCACTCCGCTTCGACGGGTGCGCCGCCGTGGCGACCGGGCACGGCTCCGGTCAGGCCAGTGGCGGGTAGTCGGTGTAGCCACGGTGGTCGCCGCCGAAGAACCCGGTCCGGTCCGGGGTGTTGAACGGGCCGCCGCCGGCCAGCCGAGCGGGCAGGTCCGGGTTGGCCAGGAACAGCGCGCCGTAGGAGATCAGGTCGGCGGTGCCGTCCTCGATGAGGGCCAGGGCGTCGGGGCCGGTCGGGGCCGGGTGGGTGTCCGGGTTGAGGATCAGGGCACCGGGCCATTGGGCGCGCAGGCCGGCGGTGAGGGCACGCCGCCCGGGGGCCTCCACGATGTGCAGGTAGCTGAGGCTCAGCCCGGCGATGCCGGCCACGAGCGTTTTGTAGGCCTGTTCCAGGTCGTCCTCGGCGATGTCGTGCAGCGGGTTGCCGGGCGAGATGCGCAGCCCGACCCTGTCGCCGCCGATCGCGGCGGCCACGGCGGTGGTGACCTCGGTGGCGAACCGGACGCGGCCCTCGATGGTGCCGCCCCAGCCGTCGGTGCGCCGGTTGGCGTTGGACGACAGGAACTGGTGGATCAGATAGCCGTTGGCGCCGTGCAGTTCGACGCCGTCGAACCCGGCCGCGATGGCATTGCGGGCGGCCCGGGCGAAGTCGTCGACGGTCTGCGCGATGTCCGCCTCCGTCAGCGGCCGCGGCGTCGGGAACGGCTTGGGCCCCTCGTGGGTGTAGACCTGGCCCTGCGCGGCGACCGCGGACGGGCCGACCGGGACCAGGTCGCCCGGCAGGAAACCGGCGTCCCCGATCCGGCCGGCGTGCATGAGCTGCGCGAAGATCACGCCGCCGGCCCGGTGTACGGCGTCGGTGACCTTCCGCCAGGCGTCGACCTGCCCGGCCGAGTGCAGGCCGGGGGTGTCGGGGTAGCCCTGTCCGACGATCGAGGGCTGGGTGCCTTCGGTGACGATCAGGCCGGCGCTCGCGCGCTGGGCGTAGTAGTCGGCCATCAGGTCGGTCGGCGTCGCGTCGGGACCGTAGGCCCGGCCGCGGGTCATCGGGGCCATGACGATCCGGTTGGCCAGCTCCACGCTGCCCAGGCGGAACGGTTCGAAAGCGGTGGTCATGATCGTTCGCTCCTGTGGTCGAGTCCCGCGGCGCCGGACTTCCACGGTCCTATTGTTGACTCGGTCAATCATTGAGCAGGTCACGCATGTGCCACTGTAGCGCGATACGTGACTAGGTCAACCATTGAGTCGGTGCAGTATTGTGGAGCGCATGACAGCGCAGGAGGCCCGCTTCGCCGAGGCCGGCCGGCTGGCCGGGATGCTCGTCGAGATCGCCGAGCAGGCGAAGGCCGAGTTCGCCGACACGGTGGCCGAACTCGGCCTGCCCGTGTCGCTCGCGCGCGCGATCGTGCTGCTCACCACGCCGGCACCCATGCGGGACCTGGCCGAACACCTCGCGTGCGACCGCTCCTACGTCACGAATCTGGCCGACCAGCTGGAGCAGCGCGGGCTGCTGACCCGGGTGCCGGGCCAGGACCGCCGCGTCAAGCTGCTCGCGCTCACCGACGCCGGAATGGCGGTGCGCAACGAGATCTTCGCGGCGGTGGCCCAGCGCAACATGATTCTGCGACGCCTGACCGACGCCGAACGCAGGAGCCTCGCGCCGCTGCTCGAGCGCCTCCTCGACGACAGCGCCGACAACGGCCGGCCGACCCCGCGGACCACGCACCGGGACGCCACCTGCTGACGCGGTACCGTCGCCGGGATGGCGCCCCGCGAACCGGTCGAAGCCGGCACGGTACTGCAGAACGATCCGCACCGGGCCGTGGTGCGCATCGGCGCCACGGTCCGCCGGCCGGTCCAGCCCTGGAGCGCCTCCGTCCACGGGCTCCTGGCCCACCTGGAGGGCGCCGGCCTCCCCTGGGCGCCGCGGTTCCTGGGCATCGACGAGCAGGGCCGCGAGGTGCTCACCTACCTGGAGGGCGAGTCCGGCGGGGCCGGGTGGCGCCACGCCGCGCGGGAGGACGGGCTCGCGGCCATGGCGCGGCTGCTGCGGGAGTATCACGAGGCCGTGGCCGGGTTCCGGCCGGCCGGGCCCTGGGCCGGGCACGACGGGGCGTTCGGGGACGGGGAGATCCTTTGCCACGGGGACTTCGGGCCCTGGAACCTCGTCTGGCGCGACGGCCGGCCCGTCGGCATCCTCGACTGGGACTACGCCTGGCCGCAGCCGCCGGTGCACGACGTCGCCTACGCGCTGGAGTACGTGGCCCCGTTCCGGCCCGACGACGAGGCCGTCCGCAGCTACGCGCACCCCGGGCCGCCCGACCGGCGGCGACGCATCGAGGTGTTCGCGCGGGCGTACGGGATCGCCGCCGACGGGCTCATCGCGCAGGTCGTCGCGGCGCAGGAGCTGGTGCTCGCCCGGGTCCGGGCGCTCGCCGCGCAGGGGTTGCAGCCGCAGGCGGACTGGGCGGCCGCGGGCGTCATCGGCGAAACCGAGGCGCGGATCGCGTGGAGCCGGCGGTACAGTCGCGGCGATGTCGCCCCGTGAACTCGTCGTGCTCGGCACGGCCAGCCAGGTCCCGACCCGCCTGCGCAACCACAACGGATACTTCCTGAGCTGGGACGGCGAGGGGTTCCTCTTCGACCCCGGCGACGGCACCCAGCGGCAGATGGCCCACGCCGGCGTCGCCGCGAGCGACATCACCCGGATCTGCCTCACGCACATGCACGGCGACCACTGCCTCGGCCTGCCCGGGGTCGTCCAGCGCATCTCGCTGGACGGCTCACGCCACGACGTGCAGGCCTATTTCCCGGGCTCCGGCGAGGTGTACTTCGACCGCCTCCGCCACGCCACCCCGTTCCACGACACCGCCCGGATCGCGAAGCGCCCGATCGCCGGCGAGGGGCTGCTGACCCTGGCCGCGACGGAGCGCTGGACCCTGCAGGCGCACCGGCTCGACCACGGCATCGAGGCCTTCGGCTACCGGCTGGTCGAGGCCGACGGGCGGCGGATGATCCCCGAGCGGCTGCGCGAGCACGGCATCGCCGGGCCGGACGTCGGCGCGCTCCAGCGGGCGGGTGAGCTGCGCGGCGTACGGCTGGAGGACGTGAGCGAGCCCCGGCGCGGGCAGCGCTTCGCGTTCGTCATGGACACGCGGCTCTGCGTGGGCGCCCGGGCACTGGCCGAGGGGGCCGACGTGCTCGTGATCGAGTCGACGTACCTCGCCGAGGACGAGGGACTGGCCGTCGCGCACGGGCACCTCACCGCCGCCCAGGCGGCGCGGGTGGCCACGGATGCGGGGGTGCGCACGCTCGTGCTCACCCACTTCTCGCAGCGCTACGACGACCAGTCACGCCTCCGATATATGCGGGAGGCGCAAGCGGTGTTCGAAGGCGAGGTTGTCGTGGCCGAGGACCTGACCAGAGTCAAGATCCGCGGCTGAGCGACGGTTCCGGTCAGATCAGTCACATTCGGTGCAGATAGGCGCGCCGTTCTTCTCGCGGGACAGCTGGCTGCGGTGGTGCACGAGGAAGCAGCTCGAGCAGCGGAACTCGTCGACCCGCATGGGTACGACCGGAACCGTGAGCTCCTCGTCGGTCAGTTCGGCGCCGGGCAGCTCGAACCCGGCCTCGTTCTCGTCCACGTCGACGGACGCCGACTGGCCGTTCGCCCGGCGTGCGGTGAGCTCCTCGAGGCTGTCCTCGGCGAGATCCGCTCCGACCGGGTTGCGTGGCGCGTCGTAGTCGGTGCTGATGGCCATGGCGTTCACCCTCTCTTGGTGACTTGGTTGTGTAACGAACGCCGCCGGCCTCGGATGTGTTCCCGACCGACATGAATGAATCCAGGAGTGTTCCGGCTCACACCGGTTCACCCCCGTTCCGGCGCGATTTGGTCCACTGTGGACATATCAACAGCGGCAGCGCCCACGAGGCTACCTCGCCGCGTCGCCTGTGCGGGGACTTTTGGGATTCTCGGCGCGAATGTTGCCGCGCCGCCCAGAGAACCGCAGGTCGGGACGTCGGACTGGCCGAATGGAGGAACGCGGCAGAGGGGCCACTACAGTTTCGGCATGAACCTTCCGCAGCGTGCCCACGTGGTCGTAGTGGGCGGTGGTGTCATCGGGACATCCGTGGCGTATCACCTGGCCAAGGCCGGCGTCCGCGATGTGCTGCTGCTCGAGCGCGACCGCCTCACCGCCGGGACCACCTGGCACGCCGCCGGGCTCATCGTCACGTTCGGGTCGCTGTCGGAGACCTCGACCCGGATGCGACAGTACACCCGCGACCTCTATGCGCATCTCGAGGACGAGACCGGGCTGTCGACGGGCCTGCGGCAATGCGGGTTCATCGAGGTCGCCGCGGACGCGGGGCGGCTCGAGGAGTACCGCCGCGTCGCCGCCTTCAACCGGCACCTCGGCGTGGACGTCCACGAGATCTCCCCGGCCGAGGTCCGCGGGCTCTTCCCGCTCGCGCGCACCGACGACATCCTGGCCGGGTTCTACGTCCCCGACGACGGCCGCGCCAACCCGGTCGACGTCACGATGTCGCTCGCCAAGGGCGCGCGCCTGCTCGGGGCGACGATCCGGGAAGGTGTACCGGTCACCGGCACCCTGCGCCGCCGGGGCACGGTCACCGGCGTGCGCACCCCCTTCGGCGACGTCGAGGCCGAGTTCGTGGTGAACTGCGCCGGCATGTGGGCCCGCCAGTTCGGCGAGGAGGCCGGGGTGAGCGTGCCGCTGCAGGCGGCCGAGCACTACTACCTCATCACCGAGCCCATCGACGGCGTCACCGCCGACCTGCCGGTGCTGGAGGACCCCGGCTCCTTCGGGTACTTCCGGGAGGAGACCGGCGGCCTGATGGTCGGGCTGTTCGAGGGCGCGGCCGCGCCGTGGAGCGTCGACCGGGTGCCCGACGGGTTCTCGTTCGGCACGCTGCCCCCCGACTGGGACCGGATGGCGCCCTACCTGGAGCGGGCGATGGCCCGGATCCCGGTGACCGCGACCGCCGGGGTGCGGACCTTCTTCTGCGGCCCGGAGAGCTTCACCCCCGATCTCGCCCCGGTCTTCGGGGAGTCGCCGGAGCTGCGCAACTACTTCGTCGCGGCCGGGCTCAACTCGATCGGCATCCTCACCGGCGGCGGCATCGGCCGGGCGATGGCGGCCTGGATCACCGAGGGCCGTCCCGACGTCGACGTGACCGGCATGCACATCGACCGGCTCCAGCCCTACCAGCGCAACCGGGAGTACCGGGCCGTCCGGACCGTCGAGGCGCTCGGGCAGGTGTACGCGACGCACTACCCGAACAAGGCGCTCACCTCGGGCCGCGACGCCCGCCGCTCGCCGCTGCACGACCGCGTCGAGCCGCTGCAGCCGTACCGCCGGGACGTCTCCGGCTGGGAGATGCCCGACGTGTACGGCTTCGAAGGCAAGCCCACGCCGTCCTGGGGGCGCCCGGACTGGTTCCCGCAGTGGGCCGCCGAGCACCGCGCCGCCCGCGAGGACGCGGTCCTCATGGACATGTCGTTCATGGCGAAGTTCCTGGTCGAAGGCCGCGACGCCGCCGCCGCGCTGGAGGAGCTCTCGGCGAACCGGGTCGCCGATCCGGATCAGGGCGCCCGGGTCACTTACACCCAGTGGCTCAACGAGGGCGGCACCATCGAGGCCGACCTGACCGTCACGCGGCTCGACGAGGACCGGTTCTGGGTCGTCGCCTCCGACACCGCCCACCGCCACGCGTTCGCCCGCCTGCGCCGCCACCTCGACGGCCGGCTGGCCTTCGCCGCCGACGTCACCTCGGGCTGGGCGCAGCTCAACGTCCAGGGTCCCCGCTCCCGGGAGATCCTCGCCGCGGCCGCCGCGGCCGACGTCACGCTGCCGTTCCGCGGGGCGGCCGAGCTCGAGATCGGCTTCGCGCGGGTGCTGTGCCTGCGCATCACGTACGTCGGGGAGCTCGGCTACGAGCTCTACATCCCCGCCGAGCAGGCGGTGCACGTCCACGACCGCCTGGTGGCCGCCGGGGCCGGGCGCGGGCTGCGCCACGCCGGGCTCAAGGCGCTCGCGAGCCTGCGCCTGGAGAAGGGGTACCGCGACTACGGCCACGACATCGACAACACCGACGACGTGCTGGAGGCCGGGCTGGGCTTCGCCGTGGCGCTGGACAAGGAGCACTTCATCGGCCGCGACGCCGTCCTGGCCCGCAAGGCCCGCGGCCCGCTGACCCGCCGGCTCGTGCAGGTGCTCGTCACCGACCCCAAGGCCCTGCTGCACCACGCGGAGGTCGTCCGGCGGGACGGGCGCGACGTGGGCTACGTCCGTGCGGCCTCCTACGGGCACACGCTCGGCGGCGCGGTCGGGCTGGCGATGCTCGACGCCGGGTCCGAGCCGCTCGACCAGGCCTGGCTGGACGCGGCCCCGCTGACGGTGGAGATCGCCGGCGTGACGTACCCGGCGCGCGCCTCGCTGCGGCCCCTGTACGACCCCGCGAGCGAGCGCGTGCGGGGTAAAGGCTAGTAGCACGTCGAGCGCAACATGTTACCCAGCGTGGCCAACTGTGCACATGCTGTGTGGTGGGCGGGCACGCGGCGGCCGCCCACCACGGGCCGCGCTGGGTGGCCCGTACGCGCGCGCAATGCCGCCCACGCCGACACGGGGGAGCTGGACGGACATGCGGATCAGAAGACCTGGCCTGACGGCGGTCGCGCTGGGGCTGCCGGTCGCGATGACCACCGGCGGGCCGGCCTCGGCGTCGGGCACGTACTCGTTCGCGGGCGTGGCGGACTGGACAACGACGGCCACACCGCCGACGCCGACGCCGGGCAGGGCGGCGTGCAGTCCGCGAGCCAGGCCAAGGTGCTGCTCGACCCGCAGCTCAAGCGCAACGCCGACCAGCCGACGACCGGGTTCGTGCAGTACGCGGCGATGAGCACGAAGGTGGCGCCGTTCGACAACGTGCACTGCCGGCGCGCGGTGCAGTACGCGGTGGACAAGAGCGCGGTGCAGACCGCGCGCGGCGCCGGGCAGATCGCCGGGGGCATGCTGCCGCCGGGCATCCCGGGCTACGACGAGGGGCTCGACCCGTACCGGACCAGGTCCGGTAAGCCGCAGGTCGACAAGGCCCGCGACGAGCTGCGCCAGTGCGGGAAGCCGGACGGGTTCGCCACGGTCATCGCCGGCACCGACACCCCGCGCTCGCTCAAGACCGCCGAGGCCGTGCCGGCCGCCCTGGCCCGGGCCGGGATCACCGCGCGGATCGAGCCGGCGGACCCGTCGCTCTACGCCCGCGTTTCGGGCTGACAGGTTTGGCCGCCGCGGGGCCGGGATATCGGGGTCGTATGTCTAGCACCGAGCGTCACGGAGTACCCCGGGTCGACGACGCCATCGACCTCGACACCATTCGCGACGAGGCCGAGGAGATCGCCGTGCCGGCGTTCGACTACATCGGCCAGCCCGTGGACGCGATCGTCAGCGGCCTGACCGGCCACGCCCACGACGCCGACCGCGAGGACACGCAGGTCCCCGAGGAGGAGTGACGGGTCACGGGCAGGCCCACGGCTCGGCGGTCAGCAACTGCCGCAGGTGTACCGCGGGCCCGTCCGCGAAGCGCGTCGCGGGATCGGCCGCGATCGCGCGTTGCCACGTCAGCGCCCGGATCACGTTGCCGGCGATCCGGGCCCGCCGCAGGTCCTCGAGCAGCTCCGCGCGCGGGGCGAGGTCGGTGAAGGCCTCGAGGTAGGCGTCCCGCGCCCGGTCGTCCGGGCCGAGCGCGACGAGCATGGACCCGAACGGGTGCCCGACCACGCTGTCGCCCCAGTCGTAGCAGCGCCCGCCGTCGGCGAACACGTTGCCGGGGTGCAGGTCGGCGTGGTCGATGCTCGCCGGCACCCGGGACTCGGCCAGCGCCGCGGCGATGTCGGCGAACCAGGCCCGGCGGCCGCGGACCTCGGGCACGGTGCCGACGGCGTCGAGTATCTCGTCGAACCGCTGCGGCAGCCGCTCCGGGCGCATGTCCGTCATGCCGATGGCCAGCATGTCGTCGACGGCGGGGGCCAGGGCGCGCTGCAGCTCGGCGTAGCGGGGCAGGGCGGCCGCGAACTCCGCCGGCCGGTCGCGCAGGGTCGGGCCGCCGTCGGGCAGCAGCAGCCGGCCGAGCGCCGGGTCGGCGGCGAGGGGCTCGAGGACGTGGACCGGGGCCAGCCGGTGCAGCAGCGGGTACAGGGCCACCTCGAACGCGGTGCTGGCGGCCGGGAGCTTGAGCCAGACCGCGCCGCCGTCGGTCTCCGCGCGCATGACCGTGCCCCAGGGCCGAACGCGGGGCACGGTGAGCGCGCCGGTGCGGCGCCGCCCCGCCTCGGCGAGCCGGTCGTCGAGCCATGCGGCCTCGTCGCTCACGCGGCCGGCAGCGGGTGGGCGCCCTCGGGACGCAGGCCGTCGAAGAGGATCGCCAGGTAGCGCCGCCACAGGTCCGGCGGGGCGCCCGGCACCTGCTCGGCGACGTGGTTCGGCGCGCACATCAGCAGGAACACGTCGGTGCCGGTCACGTCGGCGCGGATCGCGCCGTGCCCGCGGGCCCGCCCGACGAGCGCGTCGACGGTCTCCACCAGGCGGCCGTGGACGCGGGCCACCTCGGCGTTGCCCTCGTTGGCCGCGTGCAGGAAGCTCAGGTCGCGCTGCTGGCGCTGCTCGGCCGCGACGGTCATGAACTCCAGCAGCGCCGCCCCCGCGTCGGCCGCGTCCGCCAGCCGCCGCCCGGCCGCGATGAGCCCCTCGACCCGGTCCAGCACGATCGCCGCGATCAGGTCCTCCTTGGTCGCGAAGTGCCGGAACACCGTGCCCTTGCCGATCCCGGCCCGCCGGGCGATGTCCGCGATCGAGGCGTCGAGCCCGCGCTCGGCGAACTCGTCGGCGGCCGCCGCGAGCAGCAGGCGGCGGTTGCGCGCGGCGTCGGCGCGCAGCGGTCGGGTCACCGCACCAAGTTAGCAAGCGGCGATGTTGACCGGGCGGTCCGCTTTCCCTAAGGTGACCGCATGGTCCGTTTGAGCATGCAAGCCGTCGTCGCCCGCCGGTACGGCCCGCCCGAGGAGCACGCGATCGAGGAGGTCCCGGCGCCCGAGCCCGGGCCCGGGCAGCTGCAGGTGCGCATCGCCGCCGTCTCCCTCAACCCCGCCGACGTACGCCTGCCCGCCGGCGACTTCCGCGACGCCGTCGACCTGCCCTTCCCGCACATCCCCGGCAACGACTTCGCCGGCACCGTCACCGCGCTCGGCGCGGGCGTGACGCGGTTCGCGCCCGGCGACGAGATCTTCGGCTTCGCCACCCCGCGGGCCCTGCGGCACATGGGCAGCTCGTCGCTGAGCACGGGCGCCCTGGCCGAGTACGCGGTGTTCGAGGCCGACACCCCGTTCCTGGCACACCGGCCGGACGCCGTCGGCATCGCGCAGGCGGCCGCCCTGCCCACCGTGGGGCTCACCGCCCGCGCGCTGCTGGCCACGGCCGCGATCGCGCCGGGGGAGCGGGTCCTCGTGGTGGGCGCCACCGGCGGCGTCGGCACCGCCGTGCTGCCCCTGCTGGCCGCGGCCGGCGCGCACGTGGTCGCCACCGCCCGGCCCGGGGAGGCGGACCTGGTCCGGTCCCTGGGCGCGGCCGGGACCGCGGGCTACGACGAGTACCCGTCCGGCGTCGACGCCGCCCTCAACCTGGTCCTGCCCGGCGACCGCCTCGGGCCCGTCGCCGCCGCGGTGCGGCCCGGCGGGCGGCTGCTGACCATCACGTTCCCGCCGCCGCCCGCGTTCGCCGGCATCGACGTGCGGCTCGTGCTTGACATGGAGGGCCGGTACGGCGGGATGGCCGACGTCGCGGCCGACGCGGCGGCGGGGCGGCTGCGGGCCCGGATCGACCGCGAGTACGCCTTCCCCGACGCCATAACGGCCCTCGCCGACTTCGCGCGGCGGCACAAGACCGGCAAGCTCGTGGTGCGGGTACGCTCGCGGGCGTGAAGATCGCCGCCGACGTCCTCGTCGCAGTCGTCGCCCTCCTGCACCTGTACTTCCTCGTGCTGGAGATGTTCCTGTGGACCGCCCCGCGGACCCGGGCCGCGTTCGGCACGACCGAGGAGTTCGCGGTCGCGAGCAAGGCCCTGGCCGCGAACCAGGGCCTGTACAACGGCTTCCTCGTCGCCGGCCTCGCCTACGGGCTGATCGCGGACCGCCTCGCGTTCCAGGTCTTCTTCCTGATCTGCGTGATCGTCGCCGGCCTGTACGGCGCCGCGACCGCGAACCGCCGCATCCTGCTGGTCCAGGCGCTGCCCGGCGCCCTCGCCCTGGCGGCGGTACTCCTCGCCCGCTGAGGTCGTGCGGCGGCCTAACGAAGGTCGACCGACCGCCAGGCGCCGCCCTCGCTCCACCAGACCACGCCCGCCTTCGCGGCCGACACGCCCGCGTCCGCGGTCAGGGTCAGCAGCGCCGAGGTCTGCAGGTCGTACGCCACCAGCGCGACCCGCTCGGCGCGGTACTCGGTGAAGAGCTCGTAGCGGCCCGCCACCGCCGTGTCGACGCTGATCGCAATCAGGTTCCCCGGGATGCGGCGGCGGTCCGTGCCGTCCGGGCGGCGGGCCTCGAACAGGTACCGGTCGCCGGCCGCCGTCACCATCGAGCGGCACCACGCCGGCGTGCACACGACCGACTCCGCGGCCGCCTTCGTCACCACCCGCCGCTCGCCGGTCAGCGGGTCGGCGAGGGTCAGCGGGGCCTGGTCGTCGACGGAGAGCAGCCACGGCCACGCCGTGTGCCGGAACCGGCCCTCGAACGGCGTCGTGGTCACCGGGCCGCCGGTCACGGCGACGCTGCGCAGCTCGGTGCGGGCCGCGTCGCCGGGCGCGGCCGCCACCCAGTGCAGCCGGCCGTCGGCGACGACGAGGTCGTACTCCGAGTCGAAGAACACCACGGCCCCGGTGTCCGTGGTCAGCGACGCCGGAGCCGCCGAGCCGTCGAGCGGGGCGCGCCACAGCCGGGTCTCGTAGTCGCCCTCGGGCCGGGCGGAGCTCTCGGCCCAGTACAGGTTGCCGCCGGCCGCGGTGAAGCCGAGGAACTGCGCGAACCGGGCCTTGTCGCGCCGGGCCAGCTCGAGGTCGCCCGACGGGGACCGCAGCAGCAGCCGGTCGGCGGTGCCGTCGGGCGCCGGGGCCGTACCGGCGGAGACCTCGGCCGTCGCGTAGAACAGCGGGGTGTAGTCCGCGCCGTCGGGGAGTTTCGCGGTGATCGACGCCGGCCGGCGCTCCATGGCCGGGGCGGCCGGCGCCGGGGCCGGCACCGGCGGCGGCGTCGAGGACCGGTTGACCGTCGCCAGCAGCGCGCCGCCCGCCACCAGGGCCACGGCGAGCGCGATCAGGGGGCGGCGGCCGGTCACAAGAGCAACGTAGCAACCCCGTGAGAGTTTCATACTGTCGAAGCGCTTGACCTGCCCCCGACCAGGGGCGCGTTGACCCGGGAGTGTGGCGGCTCACACGATCCGCGCATGCGAAACAGATCGAAGAGGCTCGGCGCCGCGGCCGTGGCGGCCGTGGCGGTCGCGGCCATCGGCGTCGCCGTCCAGACCGCCGTGCGGCCCGCTGACGCCGCTGCCGCCGACCCGTACGCGTTCAAGAACGTGCAGATCGAGGGGGGTGGCTTCGTCCCGGGCATCATCTTCAACCAGTCGCAACAGGGGCTGGTCTACGCCCGCACCGACATCGGCGGGGCGTACCGCCTCGACACCGCCACGAACCGCTGGGTCCCCCTGCTCGACTGGGTGGGGCAGGACAACTGGGGCTACAACGGCGTCGCGAGCCTGGCCACCGACTCCGTCGACCCGAACAAGGTGTACGTGGCCGCCGGCATGTACACCAACTCGTGGGACCCCAACAACGGCGCGATCCTGCGCTCCTCGGACAAGGGCGCCACCTGGCAGACCACGCCCCTGCCGTTCAAGCTCGGCGGCAACATGCCCGGCCGCGGCATGGGTGAGCGCCTGGCCATCGACCCGAACAAGAACTCGGTCCTGTACTTCGGCGCGCCCAGCGGCAACGGCCTGTGGCGCAGCACCGACTCCGGCGTCACCTGGTCCAAGGTCACCGCGTTCCCGAACCCCGGCAACTACGCGCAGGACCCGTCCGACCCCAACGGGTACCTGACCGACAACCAGGGCGTCATCTGGGTGACGTTCGACAAGCGCACCGGCACCGCCGGCAACACCACGCAGACCATCTACGTCGGCGTGGCCGACAAGGACAACACGGTGTACCGCAGCACCGACGGCGGCGCCACGTGGTCCCGGATCGCCGGGCAGCCGACCGGGTACATCGCCCACAAGGGCGTGCTCGACACGTCCGGCGGCTTCCTGTACCTGGCCACCAGCGACACCGGCGGCCCGTACGACGGCGGCAAGGGCGACGTGTGGAAGTACAACACCGCCACCGGCGCCTGGACGCAGATCAGCCCCATCCCGTCCAGCAGCTCCGACGACTACTTCGGCTACAGCGGCCTGACCATCGACCGCCAGCACCCGAACACGCTCATGGTCGCCACCCAGGTGTCGTGGTGGCCGGACGCCATCTTCTTCCGCAGCACCGACGGCGGCGCGACCTGGACCCGGATCTGGGACTGGACGAGCTACCCGAACCGCAGCTTCCGGTACAAGATGGATATCTCCCGGTCGCCCTGGCTCGACTTCGGCACCAACCCGCAGCCGCCCGAGGTCACGCCGAAGCTCGGCTGGATGAACGAGGCCGTCGAGATCGACCCGTTCAACTCCAGCCGGTTCATGTACGGCACCGGCGCCACGATCTACGGCAGCACCGACCTGAACCTGTGGGACTCCGGCGGCCAGATCACCATCAAGCCCATGGCCCCAGGCCTGGAGGAGACCGCCGTCCTCGACCTGATCAGCCCGCCGACCGGCGCCCCGCTGATCTCCGCGCTCGGCGACATCGGCGGCTTCCGCCACACCAGCCTCGACGCGGTGCCGGCGGCGATGTTCAAGCAGCCGACGTTCACCTCGACGACCAGCCTCGACTACGCCGAGCTCAACCCGAGCGTCATGGTGCGCGCGGGCAACTTCACCGACTCGGACCGGCCCAACGACAGCCACGCGGCGTTCTCCACCGACGGCGGCGCGAACTGGTTCCAGGGCAGCGAGCCGGGCGGCATCAACGAGGGCGGCACCATCGCGGCCAACGCCGACGGCTCCCGGTTCCTGTGGGCGCCGAAGAACAGTGCCGTGGTGTACTCCGTCGGCTACGGCAACACCTGGACGCAGTCCACCGGCATCCCGCAGAACGCGATAGTCGAGTCCGACCGGGTCGACCCGAACACGTTCTACGGCTACTCCGGCGGCTCGTTCTACGTCAGCCACAACGGCGGCGCCAGCTTCACGACCGCCGCGACCGGCCTGCCCACGACCGCCAAGTTCAAGGCCGTGGCCGGCGCGACCGGCGAGGTCTGGCTGGCCGGCGACACCGGCCTGTACCGCTCGACCGACGGCGGCACCTCGTTCACGAAGCTCACCACGGCGACCGCCGCCGTGAACGTCGGCTTCGGCAAGGCCGCGCCCGGGCGCACCAACCCGGCGGTGTTCATCGTCGGCACGGTCGACGGCAAGAAGGGCGTGTTCCGCTCCGACGACGCCGGCGCCAGCTGGCTGCGGGTGAACGACGACCAGCACCAGTACGGCAACATCGGCGAGGCGATCACCGGTGACCCGCGGATCTTCGGCCGCGTCTACATCGGCACCAACGGCCGCGGCATCATCTACGGCGACCGCACCGGCCCGCAGCCGTCGTACTCGGTCTCGCCCTCGGCGTCCGGGTCGCGCTCGGCGTCGCCGTCGGTGTCGGCCTCCGCGTCGCGCTCCACCTCCCCGTCGGCGTCCACCTCGCCGTCGCGCTCCGCGTCGTCAAGCGTCCCGGCCGGGGCGTGCAACGTCGCGTACAGCGTGACCGGCCAGTGGGGCGGCGGCTTCCAGGCCGCGGTGAAGATCACCAACAACAGCTCCGCCGCCGTCAACGGCTGGACGCTGAAGTGGACCTTCGCCAACGGCCAGACGATCACCCAGATCTGGGGCGGCGTGAACGCCCAGTCCGGGGCGAACGTGACAATCACCAATGCCGACTACACGAAGACCATCGCCGCGAGCGGCGGATCGGTGGACTTCGGGTTCCTCGGCAGCTGGAACAACTCCACGAACGCCAAGCCCACGGCGTTCACGCTCAACGGCACCGGCTGCTCGGTGAGCTAGCCCGGCCGACTCGCCGGTCCCCGCGACGCCAACCGCGGGGACCGGCGCTGCCGTTTCGCATAAGGTGCTCACGTGACCGTGCGCCGCCGTGCCGTGACCGTCCTTACCGCCACCGCCCTCCTGCTCGCCGGGTGCTCCGCGAAGACCATCACCTTCACCCGGGGCGCGGGGCGCCCGCTGTCCGGCTCGTCGCAGGCCGCGACCGGCGCCGGGGGCGCGGCCAGGTGCACGTACACGCCGGACGCGACCGGGAGCACGACTGAGGTCGGCACCCCGCCGGCGAGCCCGAAGGCCGCGCCGGCCACCATGCACATCACCACCAACCTCGGGCCGATCGAGATCTCCCTCGACGGGCTGAAGGCGCCCTGCGCGACGGGCAGCTTCGCCTACCTGGCCGGCAAGCACTTCTTCGACAACACCAAGTGCCACCGCCTCACCGTCGAGGGCATCTGGGTGCTGCAGTGCGGCGACCCGTCCGGCACCGGCAGCGGCGGCCCCGCCTACCGCTACCAGAACGAGAACACCGGCGCGCCGTACGCCCGCGGCACCGTGGCCGTGGCCAACGCCGGGCCGGCCACGAACGGCAGCCAGTTCTTCTTCGACTACAAGGACAACCCGGCCATCCCGGCGGACTACACGATGCTGGGCCGGGTCACGAAGGGCATGGACATCGTCGACCGCGTGGCGGCGGGCGGCCTGGCCGCGGAGGACCCCACGGGCACCGGCGGCTTCCCGAAGCTCGAGATCGTCCTGCAGGCGGTGACCGTCACCTACCCTTAGCGGCTATGCGCCCGCACCGGCCCGACTGCCGCAACGTCCGCGACCTCGAGGCGTACCTGCACGCCGACGGCATCGCCGAGGACCGGTTCGCGGCCGTCCGCGCCCGGCTGGCCGGCTGATGCGCGCGGTCGTCCTCGACTTCTTCGGCACGCTCACCGACCCGGGCGTCGAGGCCGGCCGGCGCGACGCGGCCGCCGTCACCGCCGCCGCGCTCGGGGTGCCGGCCGAGGCGTTCTGGACCGCGATGGGGACCTCGTTCACCGAGCGCATCACCGGGCGCCTCGGCGGCACCCGGGCCGTCCTGGCCGAGATGGCCCGTCGCTGCGGGGCGGAGCCGGGCCCGGCGAGCCTCGACGCGGCCGTCGCGGCCCATCGCACGGGTGCGGTACCGCTGTGGCGCCCCCGCCCCGCGGCGCTGGACGTGCTCAAGACCCTGCGCGGGCGGGGCCTGCGCCTCGCGGTGCTCAGCGACTGCGGGGCCGAGCTGTGCCAGGGGTGGGCCGGGACCGCGTACGCGCCGCTCGTCGACGCCACCGTGTTCTCGTGGGAGGAGGGCGCACGCAAGCCCGATCCGCGGCTGTACGCCACCGCCGCGCGCCGGCTCGGGGTGGCGCCCGGCGAGTGCTGGTACGTCGGCGACGGCGGCAGCCGCGAGCACCAGGGCGCGCGGGCGGCCGGGATGCGCCCGGTCCTGGTGACCAACGCGGGCTACCCGGGGGCGGGCGCGCACCGCGACGACCCCGACTCCTACGTGCCCGCGGACACCGTCGACGACCTGGCCGACCTGCCCCTACTGCTGGAGGCTCACGGCTAGCTCCGCGGCCCGGTCCGCGAAGTCGCGCCACGCGTCCGGGGTCTCGGCCAGGTACCGCTTCGCCCGCTCCGGCGTCGACGGGCGCTGGGTCCACTCGTCGAGGCGCCCCGCCCGCACCCGGAACAGCACCAGCAGCCCGCCGGCCCAGCCGGCCGCGCGCAGCTCCTGCGGCTCCAGCGTGGCGATGCGCTGCGGGCTGACGATCCAGTCGAGCGCGGCCAGCTCCTCGTGGATCTCGGCGGCCAGCTCGAACGAGAGGTTCGCCGACGCCTTCTCCCGCAGCGCGACCAGGTCGGTGCGGGCCCGGTCCAGCTCGGCCGGCTCGCGGCGCAGGATCGCCCGGATCGAGGCGGCCAGCGCGTCACGGTCGCCGGGCGTCACGCCGCGGGCCGTGGCCATGTCGCGCTCGGCGCCGGTCAGCCGCGCCCCGGTGTAGGCCAGCGGCCGGATGCGGTGCAGCCCCGAGACGGCGTTGCGGCCCCGCGCGCCGCCCAGGTACGGGCCGAAGCAGCCGGGCTTCGGGACGTACAATATCCGGAGGCCGGGCGTGTGCGGACCGTCGTCGAGTCCGATATGGACGGTGGACTCCTGCCCGTCGCGGGCGCGGTTCCAGCGCGGTTTGCGCCGGCCCAGCAGGTTGCGCTCCAGCCACGCCGCCTCGTGCACGGAGTCGCAGACCACCGCCTCGACGGCCGCGACGAGCGGGACCATCCGGCGCAGGCGGGGCCGGTCGCGCAGGTCCGACCAGTAGGACGCCACCCGCGCCCGCAGCTGCGACGCCCGGCCGATGTAGAGCACCTTGCCGGCGGCGTCGCGGAACCGGTACACGCCGGGCGCGTACGGCAGCCTTCGAACCCCGTCGAGCATCTCGGTAGTATGGGCGAGATGCTGCTGCGCCGATACTTCCGGGGCCCGTACGTGAGCTGGGCCCAGGCGGTGCACCCGGTCTCCGACGACGAGCGCGGCCTGCTGGTCTGGCTCCCGGCCGGCGCCGGCTTCGCGTACCGCCTCTACCCCGGGGGCGCGCCGGCCATCGAGGAGTACGCCGCCGCCCCCTTGCAGCGCCGCACCTGGGTCGACCGCGACGTGCTGATCCTGCACCCGCCGGGCGCGGCCCACTCGGTGTGGTGGTTCTTCCGCGAAGGCGCGTTCCTGGGTTGGTACGTCAACCTGGAGGCCGTCCTCGCCCGGCATCCAGGCGGCATCGACGTCGTCGACCACCACCTCGACATCGTGGTGGACCCGGACCGAACCTGGCGCTGGAAGGACGAGGCGGACTTCGAGGCGTGCATCGACCGCCCCGGCTTCTGGACCACGGCCGAGGCGGCCCAGATCCGCGCGGAGGGTTCGCGGGTCGCGGCCCGCGCCGAGGCGGGCGTCTTCCCGTTCGACGGCACCTGGCGCGACTTCCGCCCCGACCCGGCCTGGCCCCTGCCGCAGTTGCCGCCCTTATAACTGTCGTTTCGACCATCTTCGAGCCATGTTCAGGTTAGCTTGGTGGTCTCTGCACCATTGGTATGGCACGGGGCAAGGTCAATGACGCTCAAAAAGACTCTGCAGTACGCCGTCGTAATCTTCCTCATCTGGTTCGTGGCGTTCCGCCCGGACGCGGCCGCGAAGGTGGCGCGCGGCATCGGCGCGCTGATCGCCCAGCTGGGCACCGGCTTCGGCGACTTCTTCACGCGCGTGATCAGTTAACGTCCGTCAAGCCCTCCCGATTTGTACGAGAAGCTCCGCCCACATAAAGCCCAGCGCGGCGCCCGGCCCCACGAGATGAGCCCGGGCGCCGGCGGGTGTCTTCAGGAATAGCCGCCGAGCCGGCGCACGACGGCGACCGCACAGCCGTAGCCCACGGCGAGGCGCCGAGACCGCCCTCGGCACTTCGGTGCGGCCCACCTGCTCGCCGGTCGCGGGTCCCAGAACCGGATCGTGCGGTCGGTGCCGCCGGAGGCGACCGGCGCCCGCCCGTCCGGCAATCGCACCGCCGCCACCGCCTGGACCGGGCCCGTGGGGCCGATCATCGAAGGCGACCCACAACAATTCGAGAAATGCCACGTTGCTGTTGCGCACCGCCGAGCGGCTCAACAGTCATGCCTGAGCGGACCCAACCGACCGCAACGTACGAGCACGCCGTCACGGACGGCGTGCTCGGTGTTCAGTGCACAGAAATAACCTGCGAGGCGATTTCCCTTCCCGGTTTGCCCGGGTCAGGTGTACGGGATCGCCGTCCGACCTTTCAGCCGTTCAGCTTTTCAGCTCGACTGGAGCTACCAGTTCCGCTCTCCCGCTCGTCTCGCAGGCAAGTACTACGTTACGCCGGAACGCGGCCGGCGCGGGGTGAGAAGCCGGGGGAGTCTCCCTCATTTACTCCCAGCGCCTGCGCTGAACGGCATAAGCACTGTGGCGCGTGGCGCGTGGCGGTTGGTCGGGCGGCGCCCGCGGTCGTGAGGCGTCGCTCAGCGTGGTTGACGCCTGCAAGTTCACTGTCCAGGAGCCACGGCCACGGCTGCCGCATTGCTGGCATTCCTACCTGGAACAGCGAACTCGGCGACGCCGGTGACGGTGGCGACGCTGCTGGTGCCTGCGATTTCGCACTGCCGGGCCTTGACCGTAAGACGCGTGACCTGCATGGCTCGCGGTAGCGGGTGATTCGGCCGGCACGCCGCGTTAGGCTGGGCGGAGATGTAAGGATGGCGCGAGTTGCCATGGTTTTGATACTGATCGTCGTGTTGATGGTGGCGGTGGCGGGGTTGCTCGCCAGCGTTCGGATCGTCCGGCAGTATGAACGCGGTCTGGTCTTCCGGTTCGGGCGTCTGCGAGAGATAACACGTGGTCCAGGCCTGACTCCGATCGTGCCGATTCTGGACCGGATGGAGAAGGTGAACCTGCAGATCATCACCATGCCGGTACCAGCACAGGACGGCATAACCCGCGACAACGTGACCGTCAAGGTAGACGCGGTGGTGTACTTCCGGGTCATCGACTCGGTCCGGGCCGTCGTCAATGTGCAGGACTACATGTTCGCGGTCCTCCAGGTGGCGCAGACGTCGCTGCGTTCGATCATCGGTAAGAGCGACCTCGATGAGCTGCTGACCAACCGGGAGCGGCTCAACCAGGGCCTGGAGGTCATGATCGACAGCCCGGCGATCGATTGGGGCGTCCACATCGACCGAGTGGAGATCAAGGACGTCTCGCTGCCGGAGTCGATGAAACGGTCAATGTCCCGACAGGCTGAAGCGGAGCGGGAGCGGCGCGCCAGGGTCATCACTGCGGACGGTGAGCTGCAGGCGTCGCGCAAGCTCGCTGACGCTGCGGCCACGATGGCGCGGACACCGACCGCGCTGCAACTGCGGCTGTTGGAGACGGTGGTCGAGGTGGCGGCCGAGAAGAACTCGACGGTGGTCCTGCCGTTCCCGGTCGAGCTGCTGCGTTTCCTGGAGCGGTCGGCATCGACACAGGCCACCGCCGAGCCGCCGCAGAGCGAGTACACCCCGGACCTGTCCCGGGTGCACACCGCGCGGTAGCCACCACAGGGCGCCGAGTCGGTCGGCGGCGAGCCGGGTTGGCCCGGAGGGTTGCGTGCATCGGTCGGATCGCCTCGAACCTGGCCCGCTGACCTGCAACTTCGCGGTGGGCGATGCTGGGATCGAACCAGTGACCTCTTCGGTGTGAACGCCATGATGGCCGCGCCTCACGCGCCGAAACCCGTTGCGGCGTAACGGTTTTACGTGTGCGGGAGGCTACCGGTCATCGCTTGTGGCACGCGGCGTCGGGAACGCTGTTGGCGACCCAGTGCTCGCCGGCCGTGTTAGCTTCCAGCGTTGTGGTTCCCTGTATGCGCCATGATCGAGCCGCGCGCCCGGCGCCGGCCCGGCTGGTGCTGGCGGCCGTCGCGCACGCCGGCCTGGCCGGTTGCGGCGACAGCGAGCCGGTGCTGGGCACGAGCAACGTCTGCACGTTGTTCGATACGAGCCTGATCGACGCCGCTGTTCCGGGCGGTACCGTCACCTGACACCGGCCCAGGCCGACCACAATTGTCAGGTGACGCGTGTGGCGAACAGCGCGCTGTCCCAGGTGCCCTGACCGGGCCTACCGGGGGGCGCGACCGGCTCGATCGACGGGTGCGCCCGGTCCTGACCTGGGGCGCGGAGGTGTTACGTGGGCGCTCGCCGGGTGGGGCAATGGCGAGACCGCCTGAACGGGTCGAGGGCCGTTTCCGGTGATCGGAAACGGCCCTTGAGCTGCGGTGGGCGATGCTGGGATCGAAGAGGGCGTCAGACCAGTTTGCGGATGTCGCCGAGGGCGCGGTAGAAGCCGCCGCGGGCGGATTCGCGGACTGAGGACACCACGTAGCGGGCGCCCGGCTCGCGGATGCCCTTCGGGAACTGGACCTGCCAGTCGCGGTGGTAGCCCTCGCTCACGACGCGGATTCGCAGGCGCGCGCCCTCCTGGACGCACTCGACCACGATGCCGTCGGCCGGGTCGTGGGCGATCTCGACCGTCGTCGACGGGGCTACGCTCGTCATGGCCGACGGGGCCTTCACGTCGACGAAGTCGGGCACGACGCCCTGCTCGGCCGCGCGCACCGCCGACTCGCTCGCGTCGATGCAGGCCAGGGAGCCGTCGGTGGTGACGATGTAGAGCTTCTCGTCGTGGTACTGCATCGAGTATGCGCTGCCGCAGCCCGTGCCCAGCTTCCACAGGCGCGTGCCGTCGGCGGCGAAGCAGTACACCGAGGAGCGGTAGTCGCCGGCGAAGACGTAGCGGCCGTCGGGCGCGGTGGCGTTGGAGAAGATCGTGTCGTCGCAGCGGTAGGTGACGCCGGCGCGGCCGTTCTTGTGGAACTGCAGGACCGAGTTGGAGGACATGCCGGCGTAGACGGAGTTCTGCTCCTGCCAGCCGAAGAGCACGGCGCCCTTCGTCTCCTGGTGCCACAGCTCGTCGCCGGTGCGCCAGTCGTAGCTCGTCACGCCGCGGCTGTGGCCGTGGTGCACGGCGGTCGCGTCGCAGCGGACCATCCAGCCGGCCGCGCCCCGGCCCTGGCGGCGCCACAGGAACTCGTCCTCGTGGTCGATGCTGCACACGCCGCCCTTGGCGTCGGAGACGCCGAGGATGCCGTCGTGGATGTCGAGCCAGTAGATGTCGATGTCGGGGGCGATCGCGTAGGCCAGCCGCGGCACCTTCCCGGACAGGTCGTAGACGTTGCCGTCGTCGCACCCGGCGTAGATCCAGGCGTCGTCGGCGACGATGCACTTCACGCCGTCGGGCAGCTGGAACTGCCGCTCGACCGTGGCGTCGTGGCGCAGCACGGTGATCGCGCCCCGCTCGTTGCCGACCATGCACACGTCGTCGTCGATGAAGATGCCGAAGGCGGGGGCGCCCGAGCGGTACTTCCACAGCACCGGCGCCGTCTTCGCGGTCGAACGCTGCGACACGATCTGGCGCCGGGTCACCGACCGCGCCGCGCGCTGGCCCTGGACCGCCGGCGCGTAGCCCTTGCGCACCTTCTCGCCGATCTTCTTCGTGGCGTCGGCCTGGGCCTTGGCCGCGTCGGCGTAGGTGGTGGTCTTGGACTGCCCGGCGTCGCCGATGCGCCCGTAGCGGACCGTCATCTGGTTGTCGTCCAGCGTGACCTCGTAGAACTTGTGCGCGCTCCCGGTGTCCTCGGACAGCTCCAGATACGTCGTCTGCGCCATCGACCCGAACCTCTCTCACGTCCAGTAGTTGGCGACAAAATACCAAGGGGGTACGACAAAAAATTGGTACAGTCCGCGGCGACAGGTCATCGACGGAGTGAGGAGCCAGGCATGCGCGCACGTGTCACGTCCCGGCCGCAGCCCACCTCGCCCGTGAAGGACCTGACACGTCTTGAGCATCCTCAACCTCGGCATCGTCGCGCACGTCGACGCCGGTAAGACCAGCCTCACCGAGCGCCTCCTGTTCGACGCCGGCGTGATCGACCGCCTCGGCCGCGTCGACGCCGGCAGCACCCAGACCGACTCGCTCGAGCAGGAGCGCCGCCGCGGCATCACCATCAAGTCCGCCGTCGCCACGTTCGGCATCGGCGGGCTCACCGTGAACCTCATCGACACGCCCGGCCACCCCGACTTCATCGCCGAGGTGGAGCGGGCCCTGCGCGTGCTCGACGGCGCGGTGCTCGTCGTCTCGGCGGTCGAGGGGGTGCAGGCCCAGACCCGGGTGCTGCTGCGCACCCTGCGCCGCCTGCGCGTGCCGACGCTCGTCTTCGTCAACAAGACCGACCGCACCGGCGCCGACCCCGACCGCGTGATCGGGCAGATCGCCGACGCGATCCCCATGTGGCGAGACTGCGCGGAGGCGCTCGCCGAACACGACGAGGAAGCGCTGGCGGCTTACGTGACAGGCCAGCAGATACCGCAAAAGTTGATCGATAAAATGACCGCCGAGGCAACCATCCTCCCGGCGTACAAGGGCTCGGCGATCACCGGCGAGGGCATCGACGAACTGAGGCAGGCGCTGGCAACACACCTGCCAAGGGCCGAAAGCCGGGAGCTCGCGCCCCTGAGGGCGGCCGTGTTCAAGATCGACCGGGACCGGGTGGCCTACGTCCGGGTGTTCGAAGGCGTGCTGCGGACCCGCGACCGGGTCGGCGACGAGAAGGTCACCGCCATCGACGACGGCCGCCGCGAGCGCATCGGTCCGGGCGAGATCGGCCGGGTCCAGGGCCTGCGCCACGTCAGGCTCGGCGACACCATAGGAACCGGCGAGGCGGCCCGCGAGGCGGCCGCGGAAGCCGTCTTCGCCCCGCCGACCCTCGAGGCCACGATCGAGCCGGACGACCCCGCCCGCCGCCGCGACCTGCACCGCGCCCTGCAACGCCTGGCCGAGCAGGACCCGCTCATCGACCTGGGCCTCGACGAGGAGACCGGCGAGCTGCGCATCAAGTTGTACGGCGAGATCCAGCGCGAGGTCATCCGCGACACGCTCGCCGAGGAGTACGGCCTCGCGGTCACCTTCGGCGAGACCGTCACCCTGCACCGGGAGCGCCCCGCCGGCCGGGCCCGCGCCGGAGCGGTCCGCGGCCGCGACGGCAACCCGCACCAGGCGACCCTCGAGCTGCTGGTGGAGCCGGGGGAGGGCATCCAGGTCGAGCTGGCCGTGCCGGTCGAGCACGTGCCCATGTACGTGTACAAAACCCTCGCGCACTTCCGGGAGGCGATCGAGCGCTACGTCCGCGACGCCTTCGCCCGCGGCGGCCTGCACGGCTGGGACGTCGGGGACGCCCGGGTGACGGTGACGCAGTGCGGGTACCAGTCCCCGGTCTCCACCGCCGCCGACTTCCGCCGGCTGGTCCCCGAGCTGCTCGCCCGCGCCCTGGCCGCGGCCGGGACGGTGGTGTGCGAGCCCGTGCACCGCTTCGCGGTCGAGGGGCCCGCGGACGCGCTCACGGCCACCCTCGGCGCCCTGCCGCGGTTCGGGGCGGTGCCGGACGCGCCCGGGGCCGGCCCGGGGCGGTTCACGGTGGGCGGCACGATCGCGGCGGCGCGGCTCGCGGAGCTGGAGCGGGCGCTGCCCGGCCTTACGCGGGGAGAGGGGACGGTGGAGTCGTGCTTCGCCGGGTACCGTCCCGTGTAGCGTGGCGCCGTGCTGCACCTGCGAGTGATCAGTCCGCCCGGGGACACCGAGCGGGTCGTCGGGCTGCTCACGGCCGAGGCCGGGGCCACGAACGTGGTCGTGCTCGCCGGGGCCGCCCGCGAGCCGGCCGGCGACCTCGTGCTCGCCGACGTGGTGCGCGAGGCCGCCAGCCCGGTCCTCACCGCGCTGCGCAAGCTCGGCATCGACGAGCACGGGTCGATCGCGGTCGAGACCGTCGACGTCGCCCTGTCCCGCAACGCGCGGCGGGCCGCCGACGCCGCCCCCGGGCTGTCCGGCGACGCCGTGGTGTGGGACGAGATCGAGCAGAAGACCGGCGAGGAGACCGAGCTGTCGGGCACGTTCCTGGCGATGCTCGCGATCGCGACCATCATCGCCGGCATCGGGGTGCTGCTCGACCAGCCGATCCTCATCGTCGGGGCGATGGTCGTCGGGCCCGAGTTCGGCCCGCTGGCCTCGCTGTGCGTGGGGATCGTGCGCCGCCGCGGCCGCTCGGTGCGCCGCGCCCTGCTCGCGCTCGCGGTCGGCTTCCCGGTGGGCATCCTGGTGACGGTCCTGACCACGTGGGGCCTCGACGCGGTGGGCCTGGTCGACAAGGGGATGCTGCTGCGGGAACGGCCGCTGACCGACTTCATCTGGCGGCCCGACGCGCTGTCGTGGGTCGTCGGGTTCTTCGCCGGGATCGCCGGGATGCTGTCGCTGACCTCGGCGAAGGCCGGCCCGATGATCGGGGTGCTCATCTCGGTCACGACGGTGCCCGCGGCGGCGAACATCGCGGTGGCGCTGGCCTACGGGGTGCCGCACGAGGCCGGCGGCTCCGCCCTGCAGCTGCTGATCAACCTGGCCGCGATCGTCGCCGCCGGGGTGGCGACGCTGCTGGTCCTGCGGCTGCTGTGGCGCCGTGCCTGAGCTTCGCGACGCGCTCGACGCGCTGCTGCAGGAGGTCCCGCCGGCCCGGCTGACCGAGTCGGTACGGCGGCTCATCGAGGACTACCGCAGCGGCCGGCCCGCGGACGAGCCCCTGATCCGCAACATGGTCGACGCGACCGCGTACGCCGCCTACCGCATGCCGGCCACGCACGCCGCGGTGAGCGCCGCGCTGGCCCAGCTGCCGCCGATCGCGCCGCGCAGCCACGTGGACCTCGGCGGCGGTACCGGCGCGGCCGCCTGGGCGGTCCGGGGCGCCTACGGCCCCGTCCCGGCGACGGTGCTGGACCAGGTGCCGGAGACGCTGAAGCTCGGCGCCCGCATCGCGAAGGACCTGGACTTCACGTGGCAGGAGTGGCGGCTGGGCGATCCGGTGCCCGGCGCCGACCTGGTCACCGCCTCCTACGTGCTCACCGAGCTGGACGAGGAGGCCCAGCGGGCGCTCGTGGCGCAGGCGGCCGCGGCGGCGACGGCGGCGGTGGTGCTGATCGAGCCGGGGACTCCGCCGGGGTACCGCCGGATGCTCGCCGCCCGCGACCAGCTGATCGGGGCCGGCTGGCACGTCGCCGCCCCGTGCCCGCACCAGCTGGAGTGCGGGATGCGGGGCGGCGACTGGTGCCACTTCGCGGCGAGGGTCAACCGCTCGGCGCTGCACCGGCGGCTCAAGGACGCCAGCCTCGGGTACGAGGACGAGAAGTACAGCTTCGTGGCGGCGCTCAAGGCCCCTGCGCAATCACCCGGCCGGATCGTCCGGCACCCGGTGTTCCGCAAGGGCCTCGTCACGCTCCAGGTATGCCGGCCCGACACGAGTGTCGGGCCGGTCCTGGTGTCGAAGCGGGAGGGTCCGCGCTACAAGGCGGCCCGCGACGCCGAGTGGGGCGACGCCTGGATCTAGGCCTGGTCGGCCACGAACGTCGAGACCCAGGCCAGCGACGCGTTCCAGTTGATGGTCAGCTCGTTGGTCGACCACGACTTGATGTCGTCCATGTAGCACAGCTGCGGCTTGCAGCCGCGCAGCGCGGCGCCCGCGACCTCGTCCTGCAGCTGCGAGTTCGGGCCGCCGGCGAGGGTGCCGCGCGGCGGGTTCGGCAGCTTCGGGTCGAGCTGGTGGGCGTACCAGCGGCTGTGCTGGTTCTTCGACGCCTTCTCGCCGTAGCCGGTGACGTAGGACTGGTTGAGCGCGTTGCGGCCCAGGATGTAGTCCATGCCGGAGAGCACGCCGGTGCGGTACTTCGCCTGGCCGGTCAGGTCGAACGCGGTGGCGACGACGGTGAGGTTGTTGAGGATCTGGCTGTTCGAGCCCCAGTCGTAGCCGCCGTTGGGCGCGTACGGCTGGCCGTAGGCCTGCCCGTCCATGGTCTTGAGGTACCGGTCGGCCCCGTCGACCACGCTCTGGCGCACCCGCGCGCGGTCGGCGAGCTTGTTGTCGACCGTGGCGAGGTCGAGCCGGCCCAGGGCGGCGGTCGCGCGCCAGTCGAACGGCGCAGCGAACACGTCGGACTTGTGCAGCGGCGAGGACGTCACCGCGGAGGCGTACTGCTTGTCGCCGGTGCTGATGTACAGCTCGGCCGCGGCCCAGTAGAACTCGTCGCTGACGTCGGAGTCGCCGTAGGCGCCGCCGCCGGTCGAGTCGGAGTCCGGGGCGAACATCTTCGGGTGCTCCAGCGCCGCGGCGTACGCGGTCTTCGCCACCTTCAGCAGGTTCTCGGCGTACGCCCGGTCGTAGGGCTCGAAGACCCGGGCACCCTGCGCGGCCGCGGCGGCGAGGTTCAGGGTCGCGGCGGTCGACGGGGCGTGCAGCTGCCGCTGCTGGGTGTCGGCGGCCGGGTCGGTCGGCAGCCCCGTCCAGCCGGCGTCGGTCACCTTGTGGTGGGCCATGCCCGCCAGGGGGTCCCCGGCCGGCACCTGCATCTTGGTGAGGAAGTCGAGCTCCCAGCGGGCCTCGTCGAGCACGTCCGGCGTCTTGCCGCCGTGCTCGGGCAGGCGCAGCGAGCGGGCCTCGGCGGCCTTCGGGGAGCGCTCGTAGGAGCTCATGAGCTGGGCGACCGAGATGCCGCCGTTGACGACGTACTTGCCCTGGTCGCCGGCGTCGTACCAGCCGCCGGTGACGTCGAGGGTGTCGGTGCAGGCGCCCGGCTGGCACGGCACCTTGGTGTCGCCGCCGCCCGGGGTGTCCGCGGTGTGCCCGGCCTTGCGGCCGTAGCCCGGCGCGATGGCGTCGTCGATGGCGATGCCGCTGCGCTGCGGATAGAAGAACGACAGCGCGTCGATGCCGAGCTGGCGGTACGCCTTCGGGTCCAGGTCGAACGGGAGGCTGGCCTTGCCGTCGACCTCGAGCGTGTACGTGTGGCCGGAGCCGCGGTACGAGCTGAAGTCCACGACGTGCGTCTGCTGCCCGGAGCTGGCGTCCATGCCGCGGGGCTCCGACTCGCCGGAGGCGACGACCTTGCCGGCGTTGTCCTTGAGCTGCCAGGCCAGCGGCTTGGCGGAGTCGGAGATGACGGTGGCCCGCTTCGGGCCGTCGGGCAGGTACCCGACCTGGTTCACGCGGACCGGCGTGTCCGGGATCTGGTCCGGGGTGGCCGGGAACGCGTAGGCGCTGTCGGCGCTGGTTCCGGGCAGGCCGCCGTCGCGGTTCGAGAAGACGATGGGCAGCGCGACGGCGGGGACGGCGACGATCGCGGCCACGGCGGCCAGGCGGGCACGGCGGGACTGCATAAGGGCGGGCAGGCGCACGGGACTCCTTCCGGTCTTGGGCAAAGGGGTGCATTACCGGGTGATTACGGCGATGCCAGCGAACCTAGCCATCGAAAAGCCGCGTGAATCGGACAAAACCGTCCCGGTGTGACCCCGGCCACAGCCGGACCCCTCCGTTGGCACAAACGCTCGTCCCGTTGTGTCGTACGTTTGCGCGTCGTGCCTGCTCAGAACGCTCTACGCGCCAGGTATACACAGCATGTATACATGTCGTGTAGAGTCCCGGGCATGTCCATCGGTCAAGCGTTTCTGGGGCTCCTCGAGGCCCGGCCCCGCCACGGCTACGACCTCAAGCGGGCCTACGACGAGCGCTTCGGCGCCGACCGCCCCCTCGCCTACGGGCAGGTCTACGCGACCCTGTCCCGCCTCCTCAAGCACGGCCTCGTCAGCGTCGACAGCGTCGAGTCGGGCGAGGGCCCCGACCGCAAGCGCTACGCGATCACCGACGCCGGGGTCGCCGACGTCGAGCACTGGCTCGCCCACCCCGAGAAGCCCGAGCCCTACCTGCAGAGCACCCTGTACATGAAGGTCGTGCTCGCCCTGTTCACCGGCCGCCCGGCCGCGGAGGTGCTCGACACGCAGCGCGCCGAGCACCTGCGGCTGATGCGCGAGCTGACCCGCCGCAAGGCCGCCGGCGACCTGTCCGACCAGCTGATCTGCGACCACGCGCTGTTCCACCTCGAGGCCGACCTGCGCTGGCTGGAGCTGACCACCGCGCGCCTCGACGAGCTTGCGAAGGATGTACGGCGATGACCGCATTGCTTTCGGCCGAGGACCTGCACCGGTCGTTCGGGTCCACGGCGGCCCTGGACGGGGCGTCGATGTCGGTCGCGGCCGGTGAGATCGTCGCCGTGATGGGGCCCTCGGGCTCGGGCAAGTCCACGCTGCTGCACTGCCTCGCCGGGATCATCCGGCCCGACTCGGGGCGCGTGATGTACCGCGACCAGGAGCTCTCCGCCCTCTCCGACACGCGCCGCAGCGCCCTGCGCCGGGGCGAGTTCGGGTTCGTGTTCCAGTTCGGCCAGCTGGTGCCGGAGCTGACCTGCGTGGAGAACGTCGCGCTGCCGCTGCGCCTCGACGGGGTACGCCGCCGCGCCGCCGAGCAGCGCGCCCGCGAATGGCTCGACCGCCTGGAGATCGGCGACGTGGCCAAGAAGCGCCCCGGCGAGGTCTCCGGCGGCGAGGGCCAGCGGGTCGCGGTCGCCCGCGCGCTGGTCACCGGCGCCCGCGTGGTCTTCGCCGACGAGCCGACCGGCGCCCTGGACTCCCTCAACGGCGAGCGGGTCATGCGCCTGTTCACCGCGGCCGCCCGCGACAGCGGCGCCGCCGTCGTGCTCGTCACGCACGAGCCGCGGGTCGCGGCCTACTCCGACCGCGAGATCGTCGTCCGCGACGGCCGCGCCCTGGACCTGGAGCGGGCCCGATGAGCTCACCGCGGCGCTGGGGCTCCGAGGTGGGGCTCGGGGCCCGGCTCGCGCTCAGCGGCGGCCGCGAGGGCCTGGTCCGCACCGTGCTCACCGCCCTCGGGGTCGGGCTCGGCGTGGCGGTACTGCTGCTGTCCGTCTCGATCCCCGGCATCCTCGACGGCCGCCACCACCGCACCGACGGCCGCGACGACATGCACTACAGCGAGGAGACGCCGGCCCGCAGCGACACGTCGGTGCTCATGCTGCCGGTCGACAACGCCTACCGCGACCGCTCGGTCACCGGCCGGTTCCTCAAGCCCGAGGGCGCGCACCCGATCGTCCCGCCGGGCGTGACCGCGCTGCCGCCCGACGGCTCGATCGTCGTCTCCCCGGCCCTGCGCGACCTGTTCGAGACGCCCGAGGGCGCCCTGCTGCGCCAGCGTTTCCCGCAGCCGGTGGCCGGCGTGATCGCCAAGCAAGGACTTTCGGGCCCGAACGAGTTGTACTTCTACGGCACCCGCGGCAGCCTGAGCGAGGACGATCCCGACGTCCGCCGGCTCACGCACTACGGCTCGCCGAGCGCCCCCGGCGACCCGCTCTCGCCCATCCTGCTGCTGCTCGTCGTGGTCATCTTCGTCGTCCTGCTCATGCCCGTGGCGATGTTCGTCGCCGCCGCCACCCGCTTCGGCGGCGAGCAGCGCGACCGGCGGCTGGCCGCGGTCCGGCTCGTCGGCGCCGACACGTGGATGACGCGCCGGGTCGCCGCCGGCGAGGCGGTGGTCAGCGCCGCGCTCGGGGTCGTTCTCGGCGCCGGGTTCTTCTACGCCGGGCGGCAGTTCGCCGAGCGCTTCCAGCTCGCGTCGATCAGCGTGTACGCCTCCGACATCCACCCGTCGCCGCTGCTGTTCCTGGCGATCGTGGTCGCGGTACCGCTGGCGGCTCTGCTCATGACGCTGCTCGCCCTGCGCCGGGTCGTCGTCGAGCCGCTCGGCGTGGTCCGCCGGGCGACCGCGCGCGCCCGGCGGCGGATCTGGTGGCGCCTGCTGCCGTGGGCCGGCGGCCTCGCGCTCGTGCTGCCGCTCATCGGCGCGAAGGCGCACCGCTTCAACGTCTGGCAGGCCGCCATCGGCATCATCCTGCTGCTGCTCGGCGTGGCCACGATGCTGCCCTGGATCTTCGACCGGCTCGTCGCCCGGCTCGGCTCCGGCGGCCCGGTCTCCTGGCAGATCGCCATACGCCGGCTGCAGCTGTCGCACGACAGCGCGCTGCGGGCCGTCAACGCCGTCGCGGTCGCCGCGGCCGGCACGATCGCGCTGCAGATGCTCTTCTCGGCCGCCGAGGCCGAGAACACCCGGGACAGCGCCCAGAACGTCGCCGCGGCCCAGGCCGTCACGATGGTCAAGCCGAGCGTGTCGGTGCCCGTGCACGACGCGGCGCAGGCCGAGGCCGAGCTGCGTAAGAGCCCCGGGGTGACGAGCCTGCACACGTACCGCCAAATGGTCGTCTCGATGCCCGGCGACCCGAAGATCTTCGAGGTCGCGGTGGCCGACTGCGACACCCTGCGCATCCTCGCCGACCTGCCGGGCTGCGCGGACGGCGACGTGTTCGTCGTCGACCCGGCGTCGTTCTCCCAGCCGGGCATGAGCGACGACGCCACCGTCGCCAAGGGCCAGGACGTGCTCGTCGGGGGCCGCGAGGACGACACGGCCAAGCCCACCTGGCACGTGCCGGCGCAGCTCAAGACGGCCAAGGAGCGGCGCGACCCGTACGCCTCCTACCACGACGGCCTGCTCGTGACCACGGGCGCGGCCCCCGCGGCGCTGACCGAGACCCTGGACGCGCGGTACTACACCTTCATCGGCCTCGACTTCGCCACCCCGGACGCGGTCGAGCACCTGCGCAACGCGGCGATGCGCATCGGCCCGACGGCGGACGTCACGATCCTGTCGCCCCGGGACGTCGACACGACGTTCGCGAGCATCCGCCGCGGCCTGTTCGCGGGCGCGACAGTGGTGCTGGTCCTGGTCGGTTTGAGCCTGCTCGTCGGTACCGTGGAGCAGCTGCGCGAGCGCCGGCGAACCCTCGCCGCCCTGGTCGCCTTCGGCACCCGCCGCGGCACCATGGCGTGGTCGATCCTGTGGCAGACCGCGGTGCCGGTCGCGCTCGGCCTGGTCGTCGCGTCCGTGCTCGGCCTGGGGCTGGGCGCCGTGCTGCTGCGCATCGTCGCGGTCAAGGTACGCCTCGACTGGCCGGACGTGGGCGCGGTGAGCGGCATCGCGGCCGGCGTGGTACTGCTGGTGACCCTGGCCAGCCTGCCCCCGCTGTTCCGGCTCATGCGGCCGGAGGGCCTGCGCTTCGAGTGATGCCCCGAACCCAGGCGACGAGACGACGGGCCGACTCCTCGGGCGGCCCGTCGTCGGTCCGCACCGCGGTCTCCACGGTGGCGCGCAGATGGGCGGCGAAGGCGACGTGCCGCTCGACCGCCCGCTCGCGCCACCGCGGCCGCGCCTCGAGCCGAGCCCGGCGCACGTCGTCGGCGCAGTCGAGCACCGCGAAGTGGACCTCGGCGACCCACCGCCGCCCCGCGAGCTCGTCGAGCTGCTCACGCGTGAAGGGCGCCAGCAGTACCGTGTGCCGCCCGCTCTGCGCCGCCCCGTGCGCGACACTGAGCCACGCGTCGCGCAGCGCGGGCCAGTCGACCTCGCCGAACTCGCAGGCCCGCTCGAACGGCCCGATGAGCCAGTCCCCGTCGAACACCAGGCACTCGGGCAGCCCCTGCACCAGATGCGGCAGCACCGTGGTCTTGCCCGACCCGGACGCCCCGGTGACGACGAACAGGGGCAGGCGCCGCGCGGGCTCACTGTGCCCGCAGTCGGGACAGACCACGAGCTCCCCGCGGGGCATCATGACGATGGGCTCGTCACACCGCTGGCAGTAGTGCACGGGTTCAGCCTTTCGCCTTCTGCCGCAGATACGCCTCGGCCAGCTCGCGAAGGCGGGCCCGGTCGAAGCTGGGCCCGTGGCCGGGATGGACGACGGACACGTCGAGGCCGGCGAGGAGCTCCATGCTGCGCCGGTAGGCGGCCACGTCGGAGTTCGGCAGGTCGTCGATCAGGCCACCGTCGTAGACGACGTCGCCGGAGTACAGGGTCCCGGTCCGCTCCTCCAGCAGGGCGATGCTGCCCGGCGTGTGGCCGGGAAGGTGCAGCACGGTCAGTACCCGTCCACCCAGGTCGATACGGTCACCGTCGTCGAGCGTGCGGTGCAGGGTTATGGGTTCGACGCGGTAGGCGGCCGGGTCGTAGCCGGGATCGGGCAGGACGTCGATCATGAGCTCCGGGACGGGTTCGCCGGCCGCGTCGATGCCCAGCTTGTCGTAAAGTTCGGCGCCGTACAGGCTCGCCGGCACACCCGCCGCCAGAATCCCGGCCTCGGCGGTGTGGGCGGCCCGGTCCCCGAACTCGGATGCCCCGCCGACGTGATCCAGGTGCGCGTGAGTGAGCACGACCATCGGATCGCGCTCGAACAGGCCCGGAATCGCTTCCCGCAGGGCAACGACACCGAGCCCGGCGTCGACCACGATGTCGCGATCGCTGCCGCGCAGCCACCAGAAGTTCGCCGACACCAGCTCGTTGACGTGCGGTTCGCAGATCCGGACGATGGCGCCACCCACCTCGGCCTGCGTGTACCAGTCGACCATGCGAGCAAGTCTGCCAGCGGCGATGCCGTTGCGGCCGTCACGCCCTACCAGCCCGGTTCGAGGTCCATGCGCTCAAGCTCCCGCCGCACGTTGCCGAGCGCGGCCTCGAGCCCTTCCGGGTGGTACGGCATCGGCATCGGGAACCCGTAGGCCCAGGTGACCGGATCGGCGTCGACGCCCGGACCCCGGGCGTGACCCGCGAAGCGGCCGCTACAGCTGTCCCAGGATCTTCGCCTTCGCCTCGTCGTACTCGGCGGGCGTCAGCGCGTTGGCGTCGCGCAGCGCCCGCAGCCGCTCGAGCCGGGCCAGCGGGTCCTGATCTGCCGTCGGGGTGCCGTCCGGCATCCTCACGACGGTGGCGTTCTGCCAGTTGATCCCGGCCGGTGGCCACGGCAGCGACGCCGGCCAGGCCGCCGGGCGGTCGCCGCCGGCCGTGAACATCTGCGCGTCGAGCGTCGGCGCACCCCGGGGGCCGGTCATCGTCGGTGTCGGCTCGGCCCGGCCGACTTTGAGGTAGCCGATACCCAGGAACAGCAGGCCGCCGACGATGCCGGCCGGGAGCTCGAAGGCCCACCAGCCGGTCCCGGGCGGGCACTGCCGGGTCGAGACGTAGTTGCCACCGGACGCGCAGCTGCCGCCCTGTACCAAGCGGAACAAGGCGTACAGGGCCATGCCGAAACAGGCAATGGCGAGCAGGGTGCCCAGCACCTTGCGGACCCGGTCCACTATGCGCATCGTGTGATCACCAGCGGACCGTATCTGCCGCCGGCCGCCACCCGCCGCCAACGTCAGCTATCCGCCATTCAAGGCGATGACCGGCAGCACCGCGCGGGCATCAGGAGACCTGGGCGCCCAGGTAGGCCAGGACGGCGCGCACGCGGCGGTGGGCGTCGTCCGCCGGCGGCAGGGACAGCTTCGCGAAGATGTTCGTGATGTGCTTCTCCACCGACACCGGGGCCAGGACCAGGGCGGCGCAGATCGCCGAGTTCGACAGGCCCTGCGCCATCAGGGCCAGCACCTCCCGCTCCCGCGGGGTCAGCGCGCCCACGCCCGCGTTGCGGTCGTTGCGCGTGAACAGCTGCCGTACGACCTCCGGGTCCATCGCGGTGCCGCCCGACGCCACGCGTTCGATCGCGTCGAGGAAGTCGTCCAGGGCGGTGACGCGGTCCTTCAGCAGGTAGCCGACGCCGCCGCGGCCGTCGGCGAGCAGGTCGGCGGCGTAGGCGCGCTCGACGTACTGCGACAGGATCAGCACCCGGGCCTGCGGGTCGGCGGCGCGGATTTCCAGCGCGGCGCGCAGGCCCTCGTCGCGGAAGCCCGGCGGCAGGCGTACGTCCACGATTGACAGGTCCGGGGCGTGCCCGGCCACGGCGGCGAGCAGCGAGGGGGCGTCGCCGACGGCGGCCAGCACCTCGTGGCCGGTGTCGGTGAGCAGGCGCACGAGGCCGTCGCGCAGGAGGAGCAGGTCCTCGGCGATCACGATGCGCATGGCAGCTCCGCTCGCAGCAGGGTCGGACCGCCCGGCGGGCTGTCCACGGTGAGGATGCCGTCCAGCGCCTCGACCCGCCGCCGCAGGCCGTCCAGGCCCGCGCCGGCCGGGTCGGCGCCCCCGCGGCCGTCGTCCTCGACGATGATGCAGACCCCGGCGGCGGTACGGCGGAGCTCGAGCACGCATGCCCCGGCGTCCGAGTGCTTGGCCGCGTTGGCGAGGCCCTCGGCGGCGACGAAGTACGCCGCCGACTCGACCGCGGCCGGGAACCGCAGCGCCGGGTCGCCGCGCACGACGACCGGCAGGGGGCTGTCCCCGGCCAGCGCGGCCAGGGCGGCGTGCAGGCCGCGGTCGGTGAGGATCGGCGGGTGGATGCCGCGCACGAGGCGGCGCAGCTCGGCGAGGGCCTCGTCGAGCTGCCGGCGCGCGGTGTCGACGTCGCTCAGGGCGACCGACGACGAGTCCACGCCGCGCAGCTTGCGCGCGGCCAGCGCCAGCGTCATCCCCGCCGCCACGATCCGGGCCTGCGCGCCGTCGTGCAGGTCGCGCTCGATGCGTCGCAGCTCGGCCGCCTGCGCGTCCACCACCCGGGCGCGGGTGCGGGCCAGCCGCTCGGTCTCCTCGACCAGGCGGCGGTGCTCTCCGGGGGCCAGCAGCGCCCGGGCGACCGAGACCTCCAGCCGGGCCAGCCGGCGCACCAGCCAGGCGGCCAGTGGCAGCAGGGCCAGCCCCAGCGGTACCAGCAGCAGCCGCCCGCCGCCCGTGGTCATCAGCGGCTTCACCGGGAAGGGCGCGCGCGGGTTCGGTACCGCCCACGCCCACGCCGGCGCGGTGGCCATCCCCACGGTGACCGCGGTGACGACGATCCCGGCCACCCCCAGGCCGATGCCGAGCGGGAAGAGCAGCACCAGCCAGGCCAGGTCGCGCCAGGTGGCCGGCTGGGCCCCGACCGCGGCGACCCGGCGGCGGAGCGTGCCGGCGGGCGCGGGCAGGTACGGCGGGTCGATCGGCCGGCCCAGCACCCACGCCGCCCGGTGCCGCTCAGCCCAGGCCAGCCGCCGGGTGACCCAGGCCGCGCCGAGGAACGCGGGGCCGCCGAGCTGGGTGACGCCGAGCACCGCCACGGCGGCGACGGCGGCGATGCTCCACAGCAGCCCGGCCGGGCCGGCGGCGACCCCGGCGGCCAGGTACCCGAGCGCCGCCCCCGTCCGTCTCACGAAGGTCAGCGTACGCATCGGACGGCGGCCGCCGCGCCCGCCAGCAGGCCGAGCCCCGCGGTGCCGCCCAGCAGGCCCGCGTAGGTGGCCGGGTCGACGAGGACCCGGAGGGTACCGTCCTGGGCCAGGCTGAACGCGCCGACGACCACCGCCGTCACCGCCGCGCCGAGCAGCGCCCCGACCGTCACCGCGATCGCCGCCTCGCCGGTCACCAGCCGCCGCACCTGGGTGACGGTGGCGCCGGCCAGGCGCAGGCTCGCGTACTCCGGCCGCCGCCCGGCGGTGGCGATCGCGAACGTGTTGACGACGGCGATCGCGGTGAAGCCCAGCGACACGGCGACCATCAGCTCCCAGGCGCCCTGCTGCTCGGGCGCGTCCGGGGCCGCCGGCGGCAGCGCCGAGCCGGCGAACCGGCCGGGGTCGCTCGTGCGCAGCGCCAGCGCGGCGACCAGGCCCCGCGGGTCGTGCGCGCCGACCAGGGCGGCCGGGAGCACCAGGTCGCCGAAGCCGTGGGAGCGCTCGTAGGTCGCGGTCAGCGGCAGCTCGGTGCGGAAGCCGTCGGCCAGCCACACCGGCACCCGGTCGCCGACGCGCAGGCCCTCCTGCCGGGCCAGGAACGTGCTCACGGCCAGGCCGTCGGCGGTGAGCGCGCCCGAGCGGACGCCGAGGTCCAGGGCGGGCGCCCCGGTGGCCAGCAGGCCCTGCGCCGCGTAGTCCTCGGGCTTGCCGGCGCTCACGAGCACGGCCCGCGTGGGGATGGTCGCGGCCGCACCGGAGACGTCCGCGGCGGTGACGAGCTTTGCGGCGGTACCGAGGGGAAGCCCCGCCCCCACGTCGAGCCGGACGTCGGCCGGGGCCGTGCGGGCCGCCTGCTCCGCCGCCGCCAGGTCGCCGAGCAGGGCGCTGTTGAGCAGCATCGTGGCGTTGACGGCGAACATCAGCACGAGGGGCACGGCGACGGCGGCGATCCGGCGGTGCTCGGCCCGGGCGATCAGCCCGGCCAGCCGGCCCATGGCCCCGGGCGCCAGCCGGCCGACGACGGCGGTCAGGCCGCGCACCAGCGGCGGCCCGCTCGCGGCCACCGCGCACAGCAGCAGCGCGCACGACACGAAGCTCATGCCCATGCCGAGGGGCCCGTCCAGGGGCACGACCGCGAGCACGGTGACGGCCCCGGCCGCGGTGAGCACGGACAGCACCACCCGCAGCGCGCCGGCGCCGCGCGGCGCCACCGCCGTCTCCGCGAGGGCCTGCGTCGGGGCGATCCGCACCGCGCGGCGGGCGGCGATGCGCGCGGCCAGCACGGTGAGCAGGACCCCGGCGGCCGCCGCGGCCAGCGCCACGCCGACGTTGGCGCGGACCTCGAACTGCGCGGGCACCACCCGCAGGTCCCGGAAGCGGCGGGCGATGAGGCCCGCGACGGCGACCCCGAGCGGCACCCCCGGCACCGCCGCCACCGCGGCCAGGGCGGCCGCCTCGGCGCCGAGCAGCCGGCGCAGCGCGCGCGGGGTGGCCCCGATCGTGCGCAGCAGCGCGAGCTCGCGCAGCCGCTGCCGCACGCCGAGCGCGACGGTGCCGACGAGCACGAACACGGCGGCGAAGCCGGTGATGCCGATGACGAAGCCGAAGATCGAGATCGGCGCGACGTAGTCGGGCAGCGCGCCGGGCAGGTCGGCGCGGACCCGGTCGGCGCCGGTGCGCACGGCGGCGCCGGTGAGCGGGGCGGCCGCGCGGGCGAAGGCGGCCGGGTCGGCGGTGTGCACCGCGATCGCCGTCGGGCCCGCCAGGCCGGAGAGGGCGGCCACGTCGGCGTCGGCGACGAAGAGGGCGCCCTGGGCGGGCAGCACCTCCCGGGTCACGCCGGAGATGTGCAGGGTCCGGGTGCCGGTGCGGGTGGTGACCTCGACGGCGCCGCCGGGGGCGAGGTGGGCCCGCTCGGCGAGGTCGGCGTCGACGACGGCCAGCCCGGGGCCGGGCGGCGAACCGGACCGCAGCGTGAACGGGGTCAGCGCGGCCGAGCCCCAGCCGTGCCCGACGACTGGCGCGTGGTCCGCCCCGCGGACCGACCGGCCGCCGGCGGTGAGCTCCACCGCGAAGGCGTAGTCGGCGACCGCCCCGTCCACGCCCGGCAGCGCGGCCAGCCGCGCGGTCAGCTCGGGCGGCAGCGTGCCGGCCCCGGTGAGCCGCTCGCTCTTCGTCTTCGTCTTGGTCTTGCCCTTCTTCTTGTCGGTCACGGTGGTCGCGGTGACCTCCCGCGCCCCGGCGACGACCGCGTCGGCCGCGGCGAAGCGGTCGGCCGGCGGCCGCGCGGTCAGCACCGAGAACAGCAGCAGCCCGCCGGCGGCGAGGAGCGCGACCGCGAGCACCGCGGCCAGGAACGTGCCGGCGTAGGCGCCGCGGTGGCGGCGCAGGCCGGCGAGGGCCAGGCGCATCATCGGGCGCTCACCGCCGTCATGCGGCTCGCGACGGCCTCGGCGGTCGGCGCGGTGAGCTCGTCGACGACGCGCCCGTCGGCCAGGAAGACGACCCGGTCGGCCCACGCGGCCGCGGCCGGGTCGTGGGTGACCATGACGACGGCCGTACCGGTGCGGTCGACCGCCTCGCGCAGCAGCCCGAGCACCTCGCGGCCGGTGGCGATGTCCAGCGCCCCGGTCGGCTCGTCGGCGAAGATCACCTCGGGCCGCCCGGCGAGCGCCCGCGCCAGCGCGACCCGCTGCCGCTGCCCGCCGGACAGCTGGGCGGGCCGGTCGTGCTCCCGCCCGCCCAGGCCGACCCGCCGGATCACCTCGCGGGCCCGGTCCCGGTCGGGCCGGACCTTGGCGAGCCGCTGCGGCAGCAGCACGTTGTGCCACACCGAGAGCGAGTCGATGAGGTTGTACGTCTGGAAGACGAACCCGACCCGCCGGCGCCGCGCCTCCGTCAGCCGCGGCTCCCGCAGCCGCGCGATGTCGTCCCCGGCGAGGCGGACCCGCCCCGAGTCGGCCCGGTCGAGCCCGGCCGCGCAGTGCAGCAGCGTGGTCTTGCCCGACCCGGACGGGCCCATCACGGCGCAGAAGCCGCCCCGGGCGAAGCTGACGGAAACGTCGTCCAGCGCCCGCACCCCAGCGCCCGGATAGGTCTTGACGAGGTTGTGCACCTCGACGACCGGTGTGTTCTCCATGCGGTACAGCCTCGGAAAATCCGGCGCCCGGCAACACATGGCGCCCCTGGATCTTCGAGGTAGGGCCAGCCCTACTCCGGCGTGTAGAGCAGCTCGTAGGTGCGTTCGGCGAAGCACCAGCCTTCCCCGGTGCGCTCGTAGCGGTCGTGGAACACGCCGTAGTTGATGTGCAGCGTGCCGTCGCGGAAGCGGCCGATCTCGTGGACGTACGCCCGGCCCGTGGCCCGGTCCCCGTCCAGCGCGATGGTGCCGGGGTGGGTGGTCTGGATCAGGAAGTCCCACGCGGTGCGCAGGCGCTGCAGGCCCTCCACGATCTCGGTGCGGCTGGTGAACTCGATGTTGGCGGCCGGGATGCGCCAGGCGGCGTCCGCGGTGAACAGGGCGCCCACGCGGTCGTACTCGCCCTGCATGGCGGCGTCGGCGAACTCGCCGCGCAGGGACTCGATCTCGAAACGGTCGGTCACGGCGATCTCCTCAGAAACGGGCCACGGCGACGAACGCCGCCACGGCGAGGTACGCGACGGTGGCCGCCACGGCGCGGGACTCGCCGCGGCGCTGGTGCACGACGGCGGCGCCGGCCATGAGCAGGGCCAGGCCGGTCGCGGCGAGCGGGGTCAGGACCTCGGCGACGTGCAGCAGCCGGGGCAGGACCAGCCCGGCGGCGGCCAGGACCTCGGCGACGCCGATGGCCTTCACCGCGGCCGGGGAGAACGACTCGGCCCAGGCGTTGCCCTTGGCCACGAGTTTCGACTTGGGCCACGCGAGCTTGACCAGGCCGCTGGCCAGGAAGGCGGCGGCGAGCAGGGAAGCGACGATCCACAGCGCTACGTTCATGCCGCGTCCGACGATGCAGGGGACGGAAATGTCAGGCTGACATTCCGGGGCTGTGTTTCGTCGAATGCGGTGGAGGTGGGTTGGGATGCAGGAACGGCGGCAGCTGTTGAACATCGCGTACCGGCTCCTCGGGTCGCTGGCCGACGCCGAGGACGTGGTGCAGGAGGCGTACGCGCGCTGGTACGCGCTCCCGCCGGGGCAGCGCGCCGAGGTTGCGGCCCCCGCGGCCTGGCTCACGACGGTCACCAGCCGGATCTGCCTCGACCTGCTCGGGTCGGCCCGGGTGCGGCGCGAGCGCTACGTGGGGGAGTGGATCCCCGAGCCGCTGCCGCAGGCGGCCGACGGGGGCGGCAGCGTCGCCGATCCCGCCGACCGCGTCACCCTCGACGAGTCGGTCGGCATGGCGTTCCTCGTGGTGCTGGAGAACATGACGCCGGCCGAGCGGGTCGCGTTCGTGCTGCACGACGTCTTCCGCTACTCCTTCGCCGAGGTCGGCGAGATCGTCGGGCGCTCACCCGGCGCCTGCCGGCAGCTGGCCTCCTCGGCCCGCAAGCGCATCCGGAAGGCGCGGGTCGAGCGCGGCGCGGCGCGGCGGCAGGCCGAGGTGGTGCGGGCGTTCGCGCGGGCCTGGGCGGCCAAGGACATCGAGGCGCTCATCGGCGTGCTCGACCCAGACGCCACCGCGGTCTCCGACGGCGGCGGCCTCGTCCCGGCCACGCTCGAGCCGATCGCCGGCGCGGAGCAGATCGCGCAGGGGCTCGTGCGCATCATGGCCCTGGCGCCGGACGGCATGGTGGTGCTGGAGCGGATGGTCAACGGGCAGCCGGGCGTCGTCACCGAGGTCGACGGGGTCACGTCCACGGTCATGGCGTTCGAGGTCACCGGGGACCGGATCACCCGGATGTGGGCGGTGCGCAACCCCGAGAAGCTGCGGACCTGGACGAACGGCTGATCCGGGCCGGTTGCGCCGGGATGTTGTACTGGGCGCCATGACGTGGGCCCGGCCGACCGGCATCGGCTTCCTGGCGGTCGCGGCGCTGTTCGGCATCGGCGTGCGGGTCGAGATCGGCCACGAGCCGACCAGCTGGCTGCTGGTGACCGTCTACGCGGTGCTCGGCGCCGTCGCGGCCCTCGCCGGCGCCGGGCTCATGGTGCTGGGGAACCGGCGCTGACGAACGGGGACCCGGACGCGGCCGTGCGCCGCAGCGCGCCCGCCGGGTCGAGGTAGGCGGCGGCGACGAGGGCGATCCACTGGTACACGGCGTCCTCGTTGTCGGCGAGGGGCCCGGGCACGTAGTGCGGCGAGGACAGCCCGCGCTGCACCGACTCGCAGGCGGCCCAGTCCTGCCGGTTGGTGAGGTCCCAGAAGTCGACCGCGTACGCCGGGTCGTCGATGCCGTCCGGGAAGTACCAGCTGCACTCGATCTCGGTGTGCCCGGGCGCGAGCGGCGTGAGCCGGTGCGTCATCACGTAGTCGGGATGCGCGGAGATCAGCAGGTTGGGGAAGAGCGCGACGTAGAGGATGGTCCGCCGGGGCGCGCCCTCGATCCACACGCCGGCGCCGCGGCCGTCGAAGGACATGGTCTCGGCGTGCTCGCGCAGGTCCATACTGCCGCCGACCCACGCGCCCGGGAGCGTCCAGTTGTCGCCCGACGTGGGCGGGGAGACGCGGCACAGCTCCGGGTGGATGAGCGGGCAGTGGTAGCACTCCTGGTAGTTCTCGACGATCGCCTTCCAGTTCGCGGCGACCGGGTAGATGTGCCGGGCGCCCAGCCGCAGCGTCTCCATCCGGTACGGCGCGAGCAGCCCGTCCAGCGCGCCGGTGTACTCGTCCACCGGCGGCGCCGAGGTGCCCGCGTTCACCAGCAGCCAGCCGTGCCAGACGGCGACGGGCAGCTCGACCAGGCCCAGCGCGGCCGCGTCGAAGGACGCGACGCCGGCCATGTGCGGGGCGGTGGCGAGCGAGCCGTCGAGGCGGTACGCCCAGCCGTGGTACGGGCACACCGCCGACGCCCGGCCGGCCGTCTCGCCGTCGCCGAGCAGCTCGTGGCCGCGGTGCCGGCACACGTTCGCGAACGCCCGCGGTTGCGGGCCGAACGTCAGCAGCACCCCCACGTCGCCCGCGGTCACGGCGCGCTGGTTGCACCCCTCGGACAGCTCGTCGAGGCGGCCCAGGCACGTCCACGCGCCGGCGAACAGGTGCCGGCGCTCCCAGGCGAGCACGGCCGGGTCGGTGTACGCGGCGGCCGGCAGGGTCCGGGACGATCCGAACGGGCGCAGCGCCGGCTCGATCCCGGCCGGGTCGAGCGGCGCCGCGGGCAGTTCCGTCATACGCTAAGCCTCGCTCAGCGCCACCCTCGTGTAAATGCGGCGGAGGGGGCCGGGGGAGTACCAGTTGAGCCGCCCGAGCGCCCGCAGGATCGCCGGGACCAGGATGCCGCGGATCAGCGTCGCGTCCACGATGATCGCCAGGCCGCAGCCGATGCCGAACATCTGCAGGAAGCTCACGGTGCTGGTGCCGAAGGCGAAGAAGCTGACCGCCAGCAGCGCGGCCGCGGCCGACACGATCCGCCCGGTGCGCGCCAGCCCCGCGCGCACCGCGTCCGGCGTCGACCGGCCGCGAGCGTGCAGCTCGGCGATGCGGCCGATGAGGAACACCTCGTAGTCCATCGACAGGCCGAAGACGATGCAGAACATGAGCACCGTCATCGCGGTGTCCATGGGCCGGGGCGTGAAGTCCAGCCACGACGCCAGGTGCCCGTCCTGGAAGATCCAGGTGAGCACGCCCATCGTCGCCGACAGGCCGAGGACGTTGAGCACGAGCGCGCGCAGCGGCTGCACGACGCTGCCGGTGAACAGGAACAGCAGCGCGAACGTGGCCAGCACGACGACCGCGATGCCCAGTGGCAGCCGGGCGCCGATCGCGTGCGTGGTGTCGATGAGCCGGGCGTCGGTGCCGCCGACGTACGCGGTGACCGGCGCCGGCGCGTCCCGCACCGCGCGCACGAGGGCCCCGGCGTCGCCGGACTTGGCGGCCAGCCTGGTGTCGAGCACCAGCCGCTCCCCGTCGCCCCGGCTCAGCGCCGGGTTGCCGTCGCCGACCCGGGCCCCGCCCGTGAACGTGCCCGCGCTGCTCGTCACCCGCCCGGCGTGCGCCAGCGCGGACAGCCGGGCCGCGTAGCCGGCCACCGCGTCGCGCGGGACGGCCCCGTCGAGCACCACGTCGACGCTCGCCTGCTGGTTGCTGGCGAACCCGGTGGCGAGCCGGTCGGCGACCAGCCGCCCGTCGCTGCCGGGGCGCAGCACGCCCTCGTCGGGGGTGCCGAAGGAGACGTGCAGCAGCGGGCTCGCGGCGACGAGCAGGCCCAGGACGACCGGGAGGGCGGCGAGGGCGGGGCGGCGCATCACCGTATCGGCGAGCCGGCCCCAGAACCGGGAGTCGGCGGTACCCGTACCGCGCCGCCGGCTCTTCAGCCGGGGGCCGAGCACGGCCAGGAGCGCGGGCAGGACCACGAGGGCGCCGACGGCGGCGATGGCGACGACGCCGATCCCCGCGTAGGCGAAGGAGCGCAGGAAGTACAACGGAAACACCAGCAGCGCGGTGAGGGCGGTGGCGACCGTGGCCGCGGCGAAGAGAATGGTCCGTCCGGCCGTCGCGACCGTCCTGGCCAGCGCCTCCGCGACGGGGGTGGCGCCGTCCAGCTGTTCGCGGAACCGGCTCACCATGAGCAGGGCGTAGTCGATGCCGAGCCCGAGCCCGAGCGCGGTGGTGAGGTTGACGGCGAAGACCGACACGTCGGTGACGGCGGACAGGGCGGACAGCTCGGCGAAGGTGCCGACGATGGCGACGCCGCCCACGGCCAGGGGCAGCAGGGCGGAGACCACGGAGCCGAAGACGAGGATGAGCAGCAGGAGCGTCAGCGGTACCGCGATCGCCTCGGCGATCGCCAGGCTGCGCGCGACCTGGGCGTTGACGTCCACGTTCACCGCGGCCTCGCCGCCGGCCCGCACCGAGCCGCCGGCCGCGTACCGGTCGATGAGTGTCCGGGTCCGCTCGCGCCGCTCGTTCTCGTCGCCGTCGACGTGCGCGAGGACCATCGCGTCGGTGCCGTCGGCGGAGCGCAGCTCGGGGGCGCCGGTCGTCCAGTAGGAGACCACGTCGCGCACGCCCGGCTCGCGGCTCAGGCGGTCGGTGAGCTCCCGGCCGGCCCGCTCGTCGGCGGTGGGCGCGAGCAGCACGAGGTTGGGCCGCCCGCCGAACTTCTCGTCGATGATCCGCTGGGCCTTCGACGAGTCCGAGGCCGGGTCGTCGAAGCCGCCGCCCTGCAGCCGCCCGAACGCGCCGGCCCCGGCCACCCCGGCGGCGACCAGCAGCAACAGCGAGACGACGAGGACGATCCGCGCGCGGCGATGGATAAAAGTGGCGTACCGGTGCAACATCTGCTCTCCCCCAAGGGATGTTGACGGCGTAAACTTAACGGTGTCAACATTGCACATGGTGTTAACGGTGTCAACATCCGGCAGGATGAAGGGGTGCCCACCAGCAGAGTCAGTCGCCACTCGTACCACCACGGCGACCTCGCGAACGCGCTGACCAGCGCGGCGCTGGACCTCGCCCGCACGGGCGGCCCGGAGGCCGTGGTGCTGCGCGAGGCGGCCCGCCAGATCGGCGTGTCCGCCACCGCCGCCTACCGGCACTTCAGCTCGCGCGAGGCCCTGATGCACGCGGTGAAGGACTGCGCGCTGGGCGAGATGGTCGAGCGGATGGAGCAGGAGCTGGAGCGCGTGCCGGCCGGCGGCGACCCGGCGACGCGCCTGCGGGCCCGGCTGCGCGCGCTCGGGGCGGGCTACATCGGCTTCGCGCTGGAGAAGCCCGGGCTGTTCCGCACCGCGTTCCAGCGCAACACCCCGATCACCGGCCAGCACGGCGCCGACCCGATGGAGACGGCGCCGTTCAAGATGGTGATCGCGATCCTCGACGACCTGGTCGAGCTGGGCCTGATCGAGCCCGACAAGCGGCCGTTCCTGGGGATGGCCGCGTGGGCGACCGTGCACGGGATGGCGGACCTGATCCTCGACGGCCCGATGCGGCACATGACGCCGGAGATCCAGCAGACCGCGGTCGACCGCGCGCTGGACATGGTGGTGGACGGCATCACCGTGCGGTGAAGGTGGCTCAGGGGCTGTATCGAACTGGATGGCCGGGCTCCGACCCCCACTCCGATACAGCCCCTAGTCGCTCAGCGGGCGGCGGCCGGCGAAGCCGAGGTCGACGCGGTGGTACCACGTCAGGCCCGGGTCCCCTTCCAGCCAGCACAGCAGCACGTCGGCGCCGTCGAGCTGGGCCGGGAAGTCCAGCAGCAGCGGGGCCAGGCCCTTCAGGTGCGCCCCGGTCTCCTGCACGGCCGCGATCAGCTCGTCGAGCAGCGCCTCGGCCGCCTTGAGCTCCGCCATGCCGCCCAGCGGCGTCGGCGAACCGCCCGGGGCGAACGCCGCGGCGAGCTCGGTGGCGTCGGCCCGGACGGCGACGAGCTGGTCGAGCGCCGGGCGGATCCGCTCCAGCTCCGCGCGGGCCTCGGCGACGGTGAACAGCACCATGGCCCACACCCTCCCACCACGGTCGCGCGGGGCAGTCACCGGGGCGGTCGGGTGCGGCGCGGTCGGCGGCCGGACGGGGCCCCCGCGCCCGGGGTAGCCTCCGATCGTGGAGCTGATCGCGGCCTGGGAGGCGGGCACCGGCGCGGAACGCGAGCGCCTCGCCCCGGCCCTGGAGGCGGCGCTCGAAACCGCCGATCCGGCCGGTCGGTACGCGCTGGCCGAGCGGCTCGCCGAGCTCGACGACCACCGCCACGCGGCCGCCACCCACCTCGCCGCCGTCCTCGCCGGGCAGCGGCGCGCCCTGCCCGCCGAGCACCCCGACGTGCTCGAGACCCGCGCCGCCCTCGCCCACGCCGAGCGCGACCCGGCCGCGGCGGAGGCGGTGGCGACCGACGCCCTGCGCGCGGCCGGGCCCCGGCACGCCGCGACCGCCCACGCCCGGCTGCGCCTCGCCCAGGCGCACGAGCGGCGCGGGGACTTCGCGGCCGCCCGGCACCTGCTGCGCCGCGCGATCCCCGACGCGGTACGCGGGATCGGCCCCGACCACCGGCGCACCGCCGGGCTGCGGCTGACCCTGGCCGAGGTCTACGAGCGGGACACCGTCCGGTACGCGAGCCTGCACCGCGGCGCGCTGCGGGCGTACCGGAGCCTGCTGGGGGCGCAGCGGCAGTACCACCGCACGATCGAGAGCCTCGAGCGCGTCCACGGGCCGGGCGCGCCGATCGTGCTGGCCACGCTCGAGCGCCTGGCCGACCTCTACGAGCGCACCGGCACGCTCGGGGTGGCGACCGCGCAGTACGAGGCCTCGCTGCAGTGGCACGAGATGCGGCACGGGCCGGACGCGCCGGAGACGCGCGCGGCGCGGGACACGCTCGCCCGGGTGTACCTGCGGGGGCGGCACCCCGAGCGCGCGGTGCCGCTGTACGAGCCGGTCCACCACGAGCACGAGCCGGCCGAGAGCGAGCCCGACGAGGCCCTGGACGACCTCGCCGAGGCGCATCTGGCGGCCGGGGACGAGGCGGCGGCGCAGGAGGTGTACGAGCGGCTGTTCCTCCTCCTCGCCGAGCGCGACGGCCCCGACGCGCCCGAGACCGTGCGCTACCTGGCCGAGGTCGCGGAGGCCTTCGACGAGGCGGGCGCGCGGGCGGTCGCGGTCGGCTGGCACGAGCGGGTGGTCGCGGCCCTGACCCGCGCCGAGCCGCGCGACGAGGCGGCCCTGAGCGTGGCCCGCGGGCACCTCGCGGCGGCCCGGGACGGGGCGGGGCGGGGCTGACCGTCACCCGTTCGGGCGGGCCTGGAACGACCGCAACCGCAACGGGGTCCGGGGCCTTTCGGCGGCGGGCGCGATCCTTCCGGGCTAACGCGTCCGGGGCACACTTGTGGCATCCGCGGCGGTCGACGGCCGCCGCGGATGCCATGATGTTTGTGGACATTGGAGAAACCGGGCGAGGAGGGGGCCGCGATCGGATGGCGCGGTTCGAGGCAGTGACATCGGTCGAAGGCCGGAAGGCGGCGGTCGCGCTGTCCGGCGAATGCGACCTGTCGGCCCGCGAGGAGTGCACGACGGCCCTCATGACCGCGGTGGACGCGGCGCCGACGGTCGTGGTGGACCTCGGCGGGGTGACGTTCCTGGACTCCAGCGGCGTGCACGCGCTGGTGACCGCGTACCGGGCGGCGCAGGACCGCGGCGGCCGGCTCAGCGTGGTCGGGGCGGGCGGGATGGTCGCGCACGTGCTGGAGATCACCGGCGTCGGCGGTCTGCTCAGCCCGCAGGACGGGGGCCGTGATGGTTGAGCACCCGGCCGTCCCGGGCTCGTGGATCGGTTACCGCCTGGTCTCCGACCTGGCCGCGGTCCGCGCCTTCGTGACCGCCCGCGCGGTCGCGCTCGGCCTGTCCCGCGACCGGGCCGATCTGCTGACGCTGGCCGTGAACGAGCTGGCCACGAACACGCTGCAGTACACCGAGCAGGGCGGCGAGGTCCAGCTGTGGACCGAGTCCGGGCAGGTCATCTGCGACGTGCTCGACCAGGGCCCGGTGCTGCACTTCGGCGCGGCCATGCCCCCGGCCGACGCGGTCCGCGGCCGCGGCCTGGCCATCGTTGAGCTCGTGTGCGACCAGGTGGCGGCCTTCGCCGGCGCCCGCGGCTCGATCGTGCGCCTGCGGCTGGTCCTGGCCTGACCCACGGCCGGCCTACTTGCCCGGCCGTGACCGTTTCCACCCATAGGACCGGCGTTGCACGGGCCGTCAGGACTTCCCGCCGCCTTGCCCGATCGGCCGTTCCGGCGCGGCCCGGCCGCCCGGGACACTTGGCGGGGGGTGGTCGCGATGGAGCCGACGCCAGGACTGCGGCCCGGCTGGTACGCCGATCCGGCGGGTGGCCCGCAGCCTCGGTTCTGGGACGGCGCGCGGTGGATTCCGCCGCTCGCGCCGGCGCGAAGCCGCGGTGGGTGGATCTGGGTCGTGGGCGCGGTCGCCGCCATCGTGCTCGTCGTGTGCATCGCCCCGATCGTGGTCCTCTACGCGTCGGCGTCCGGCCCGAGCGTCGGGGACATGCGCAAGGCCGCCGACCAGCTGGTACTCCCGCCGGAGCTCGTGCTGGTCGGCGAGCACTCCGGCGGCAACCGGATCTGCCTCGACGTGTGTGTGTCGTTCTCGCGCGAGTACGCCGGCCCGGGCGCGAACCTGGCCACGTCCGAGATCTTCGCCGACGCGCTGGAGAAGGCCGGCTACCGGTGCGACACGTCGACCCGGGACACGGGGCCGCCCAACCGGTGCGGCCGCTCCGTGGAGACCCTCGGGTACATCTCCTACTGGCAGCGGGCGGGCCACCTGTCCCTGAGCTTCTCCATCATTCCCATACCGAGCACCATGGCATCCTCGTCCCTGGCGGGCCGCCGGGTCGATCCCGCGTGGCGGTCGTTCGCCATCCTGAGCGTGTCCCGTAAGTGAGGGCCGGTCAGAGCACCTGCACGGCCAGGGTGCACGTGTCGTCGTCCGGGGACGGGCGGCGCAGCAGCTTGCGCAGGCCCGGCAGCGGGTCGGTGATGTCCGGCTCGGTCGCCGCCGACAGGGCCGCCTTCACCCAGTCCAGGGCCGTGCCCACGTCCATCGCGCGCCGCTCCACGAGCCCGTCGGTGTAGAGCAGGACCACGTCGCCGGGGCGCAGCGCGGTCGTCTCGGCCGGGTACGCCGAGTCCGCCACCGCCCCGAGCAGCAGGCCCGGCGGCAGCGGCAGCTCCTCGGCGGCCCCGGCCCGGGCCAGCAGCGGCGGCAGGTGCCCGGCCCGGGCCCAGGTGAGGCGGCGGGCCGCGGGGTCGAAGGTCCCGATGACCGCGGTGCCGGTGAGGCCGAGCTGCACGCACAGCCGGTTCATGTGGCCGAGCAGCGTTCCCGGGTCGTGAATGCCGATGGACAGCCACGCGATAAGTGCGAAACGCAGGTGGGCCATGCCGTTGGCGGCGTCGAGGCCGTGGCCGGCGACGTCGCCGACGGCGAGCACGACCGGGCCGTCGGGAAGGGTCTGCGCGTGGTACCAGTCCCCGCCCACCCGCAGCGCGCTCTCGGCCGGCAGGTAGCCGGCGGTCGCGCGCAGGCCGCTGAGCGGGAACGGCTCGCGCGGCACCGGCTGGATGACGCGCTGCAGCTGGGCGGCGAGGCGGTGCTCGGCGACGGCCGTCAGCTCGCGGGTGTGCAGCTGGTCGCTGAGCCGCTCGATGGCGCTGCGGGACAGCACCCGCGCGGTCACGTCCTGCACGACGGCGTAGACCTTCAGCGGCGCCCCGGCGGCGTCGCGGGCCAGGTCGGACAGGATGCGCAGGTGCTTGGTCTGCTCGCCGACCCGGAAGCGGACCGTCACGTCGGAGGTGGCGCCACCGCCCGAGCGCAGGCGGGTATCACTGTCCAAGGTCTGCCACGACAGCTCGGCGATCGGCGTGTCCTCCGGCACGACCGCCGCGGACTGCTCGGCGCGCGGCATCGGGCCCAGCGCCGGGTCGCGCTCGAAGATGCGGTACATCCCCGGCGACCAGTCGGAGCGGCCGGTGAGCAGGTCGTACTCCGCCCAGCCGAGGCTGCCCAGCGACTCCGTGCGGTCGAGGCGGCGGCGGGCCTCGTCGACCCGCTCCCACCACACGAGCAGGCCGTCCAGCACGCGGTGCACGTTGACGCCGAAGCTCGCGTCGGCGGCGAAGCCCGCCGCGTCCTGGAAGTAGTGGAAGTCGTCCAGGCTGGCCGGGGCGCCGGTGTGCAGGACCTGCTGGTAGAGCGCCCACAGCGGGCCGCCGGCGACCGTGGGGTACAGCTCGGTGAGCCGCCGGCCGACGCGCGACGGGCCGAGGCCGAGGAGGTCGGCCCCCTCGCCGCCGGTGGCCGCGACGATGAAGTCGGAGACCTCGCCCGTGGCCGCGCGGACCGGGCGCAACCATGTGCACCCGGCCGGCACGACGGCCAGGATCTCCCGCACGACCGCCGCGATCGCCTCGGCGTCGTCTGCCATGCCCCGAGCCTATCGGCACCGGGCGATCACGGCGGCCATGCGGTGGGTCAGGCGGCCGAGCAGGTGGGGGTCAGGGTGCCGGCGGTACCGGTGCCCTGAATCCCGAACTCGGTGAACTGACCCGCGTTCACGTGCCCGTTGTACGACACGTTGCTCCAGTTGTTACCGGACCTCGTGACGTTCCACGAGCTGGTGGCGGTCGCGCCGGACGGCAGCGTGAGCCCCACCGTCCAGCTGTTGATGGCGGCCGATCCGGCGGTGACGCGGACGGTGACCACGAACCCGCCCTGCCACTGGTTCACCGACACGGTCGCGGTGCAGGCGCCGGTGCCGCCGCCCGGGCCGGACGGCGACGGGGACGAGCTCGACGGCCGCGGCGACGCCGAGGACGACGACGGCCGCGGCGTGGGGCCCTGGGTGTTGAGGCCCATGAACTCGATCGCCATCGCGGCCTGGCCGGCCAGCGGCAGGGAGTGCCCGACGCCGCTGATGCTGATGCCCTCCACCGGCGGCGCGACGTTCGCGCTGCCGTAGCGGGTGCGGGTCCAGCCCGAACGCGGGGTGTCCGTCAGCGCCGGCGTCTGGCTGACGCCGAGCACGTTGGTCCACTGCTTGATCTCCTCGCCGAAGTTCGGGTAGGAGAGGGTCGTGTCGGTCGTGCCGTGCCACACCTGCATCCGCGGCCGCGGCCCGCTGTAGCCCGGGTAGGCGTTGCGGACCATGTCGCCCCACTGCTGCGGCGTGTAGATGCGCTGGCCGCTGGAGCACTGGCTGTTCCACGACGAGCCGTCGGTGGTGGCGAAGCAGCCGAACGGCACGCCCATGAACGCGGCGCCGGCCTTGAACACGTCCGGGTAGTCGCCGAGCAGGACGTTTGTCATCATCGCGCCCGACGAGGCGCCGGTGACGTACACCCGGCTCGGGTCGCCGTTGTAGTGCTGCTCGGTGTAGGTGACCATCGACATGATGCCGACCGGGTCGCTGCCGCCGTTGTGGGTCAGCGCCTGCGGCGACGAGACGTCGAAGCACTGGCCGCTGCGGGTGGCCGACGGGTAGACGACGATGAAGCCGTACTGCGCGGCCAGGGACGCGAACTCGGTGCCGGAGTAGAACGCCGGGCCCGAGCCGGTGCAGTAGTGCACGGCGACCAGGATCGGCGGCTTGGCCTGCACGTTGTCGGGCACGAAGATGTGCATCCGCAGCCCGGACGGGTTGTTGCCGAAGTTCGTCACCTCGGCCAGCGAGGCGGCCTGCGCGGGCTGGGCGACCACGAAGATCCCGGCCAGGGCCAGGGCGATGCCGGCGGCGACGGCGAGCAGACGGCGCATGTCAGCTCCCCGTGCAGGTCGGCGCGAGCGTGCCCGCGGTACCGGTGCCCTGGAAGCCGAACTCCGTGTACTGCCCGGCGTTCACGTGCCCGTTGTAGGACACGTTGCTCCAGTTGTTGCCCGAGCGCGTGACGTTCCACGAGTTGGTGACCGACGCGCCGGAGGGCAGCGCGAGCCCGACCGTCCAGGCGTTGAGGGCCGCCGAGCCGGCCGTGATGCGCACGGTCACGACGAAGCCGCCCTGCCACTGGTTGACCGAGGTGGTCGCCGTGCAGCCGGTACCGCCGCCGGGGCTCGACGGCGACGTGGACGGCGACGGCGAGGTGGACGACGACGGCGAGGTGGAGACCGGCGGGGGAGACGTCGTGGAGCTGCCGTTGAGGGCATCCAGCGTGGCGTTGTACGCGGCCTTCTTGTTGCCGTTGTTGTCGAACAGCAGCGGGTTGTCGCTGGCGCGCCACGAGTCGCTGTCCCGGATGCCCCACACCGTGATGCCGGTGCAGCGCGTCACGGCCAGGCACGCCTTCGTGACGCTGGCGTAGGCGTTGGCCTGCGCGGTGCCGGAGTAGGCGATGTCCAGCTCGGTGATCTGCACGTCGACGCCGAGGTCGGCGAAGCGCTGCAGGTTGGCCTGGTAGTCCGAGGTCAGCGGCGAGCCGGAGTTGATGTGCGACTGGAAGCCGACGCAGTCGATCGGCACGCCGCGGGCCTTGAAGTCCTTCACCATGTTGTAGACGGCGGTGCTCTTGGCGTTGACGCCGTCGGTGTTGTAGTCGTTGTAGCAGAGCTTGGCGCCCGGGTCGGCGGTGCGGGCGGTGCGGAAGGCGACCTCGATCCAGTCGTTGCCGGTCCGTTGCAGGTTCGAGTCGCGCCGCCCGCCCCCGCCGCCGTCGGCGAAGGCCTCGTTCACCACGTCCCAGGCGTAGATCTTGCCCTTGTAGTGTCCGGCGACGTTGGTGATGTGGTTGATCATCGCGTTGCGCAGCGACGAGCCCTCCATGCCCTGCGCCCAGCTCGGCTGCTGTGAGTACCAGGCCAGGGCGTGGCCGCGCATCCGCTGCCCGTGCGCGTTCGCGTGGGCGACGATCTGGTCGGCGTTGCCGTAGCTGAACTGGCCCTGGCTGGGCTCGGTCGCGTCCCACTTCATTTCGTTCTCGGGCGTGATCATGTTGAACTCACGGTCGAGAATGCCGCTGTAGGTGGCGTCGCTGAGTTTGTAGGCGGCGACGGCGGTACCGAAGTACCGGCCTTTGTCCGCGGCCGAAGCGCCCAGGGTCGAGGCGGCTTCGGCGCTACTCGCGAGGCCCACGACGACGGCGATCGCGGCCGCGCCGGCCACAGCGATCGCGCCCCGTGTCCTTGCTTTTCTCATGGCGGGAGACCTCCGAAATATTTCGACATCCGCTGATTCGCGGACCGCTTCCAGCATTCCTAGAAAATGGCTGGAAAGAAATGTTTCGGAGGCCTCCACCAGGTCGAAGGCGTTATCGATAAGGCAAATTCTGAAACTTACAAACGCCTATGTTTCAGCCTTTTACTGAACCCGTTAAGCCGCCCACGATCCGCCGCTCGGCGAAGACGAAGAAGCCGATCGCGGGGATCATCGAGGCCGCCGTGTAGGCCAGGATGCGCGCCGTGTCCTGGGAGTACTGCGTCTGGAACGCCGCCACCCCCAGCGGCAGGGTGAAGTCCGTCGGGTCCGACAGCACGAGCAGCGGCAGCAGGTACCCGTTCCAGCTCGTCACGAACGCGAGGATCGCGACGGTGGTCAGCGCCGGGCGGCTCAGCGGCAGCAGGATCCGCCAGAAGAACCCGAGCCGGCCGGCCCCGTCCATGGCCGCCGCGTCCTCGAGCTCGCCCGGGATCGCGTGCATGAACGGGCGCAGGATCACGATGGTGATCGGCAGCGAGAACGCCGCCTCCGGCAGGGCCACGCCGAGCGCGTGCTCGAGCAGGCCGAGCTGGCGCAGCAGCAGGTACAGCGGCAGCGCCGCGGCCGTCACCGGGAACAGCAGGCCGATGGTGAACAGCGTGTACAGGCCCTCGCGGCCCTTGAACTGGTACCGCGAAAGGGCGAAGGCCGCCATCGCCCCCGTGGCGACGGCGAGGCCCGTGGCGACCACGGCGATGAACGCGCTGTTGGCCATCGCCCGCCAGAACACCGAGGAGGACAGGACCTCGGTGAAGTTGGACATCACCCAGGGGTGCGGCCAGCCGGCGGGAGAGGTGTTGATCTGTGCGTTGGTGCGGAAGCCGCCCAGGATCGTGAACAGCAGCGGGACGATGGTGATCCCGACGACGAGCACGGCCGCCAGATATCTGAACGGCGTGCCCAGGGTCATGGCCTTCGGTGAGTTCACGGCGTTCGGCGAGGCCATGGCGTCACTCCACGATCCGGGTCAGGGCGCCCTGGGTGTCACGGCGCAAGGCGAAGCGCTGGTAGATCAGCGCGAAGATGAAGCAGACGACGAACAGCACGATGGAGACCGCGCTGCCGTAGCCGAACTCGTAGCGGCTGAAGCCGCGGTCGAGCAGGTAGGTGGCCATGGTGCTGGAGGCGTTCGCGGGACCGCCCAGCGTCATGATCCAGACCAGGTCGAACAGCTGCAGCGAGCCGATGATGGACAGGAAGATCCAGATCCGGATCGTCGGGCCGAGCAGCGGCAGCACGATGCTGCGGGTCGTCTGCCACGAGGTGGCGCCGTCGGTGGCGGCCGCCTCGCGCAGCTCCGGCGGGATGCTCTGCAGCCCGGCCAGCAGCAGGATGATGCCGAAGCCCAGGTACTTCCACGTGATCACGATGAACAGCGTGTAGAGCACCAGGTTGCCGTCGGCGAGCCAGTCCTGGATCAGGCCGCCGAGCCCGAAGGCCCGGAACATCTGGTCGACGAAGCCGTCCGGCTGCAGCATGAGCAGCCAGACCACGGCGGTGATGGCCTCGGAGAGCACGTACGGTGCGAAGACGATGAGCCGCAGCGCGGCCCGGCCCTTGATGCGCCCGTTGAGCAGCAGTGCGATGCCGACGGACAGCGGGAGCTGGATGAGCACCGACAGCACCGCGATGATGATGTTGTGCAGCAGGGAGTGCAGGAAGACCTCGTCCTGCAGCACCCGGGAGTAGTTGCCCAGCCCGAACCAGGTGCGAGGGCTGAAGCCGGTCCACTTGTAGAAGCTGTAGTAGACGGCCGCCGCGATGGGCAGCAGCACGAATCCGATGAACAGCACCAGCGCCGGGGTCAGCAGCAGCGTGAGCTCGAGCCGCTTGGCCCGGCGCCCGCCCGGCCGTCGGGCCGGTCGCGACGCCGCGCGACCGGCCCGGGCCGATGGTGCCGCCGCCACGGCGATACCACCCGATTGCGTCATGCCTAACTCTCGTTTCAGAGGGTGCGGTCCGGGGTGCGACCGCGACCAGAGTGTTTCATTAGGTGCGGTCCCTGGGACCGGAACCGAGGTTGCAGAGTTTCAGTGGTGCGGTCCGTGGAGGCCGGGACCATCGAGGCCCCGGCCCCTTTCCGTCCACCGCGACCCGAGTGTGTCAGGGGGTGCGGGTGGGCGGAGCCCCCGATGGGGAGCGACCGGAGGGAGCGCGAAACACGGTCTTACTTGTTGGCGACGGCCTTGGTGAACGCGTCCACGATGCCCTGCGGCGAGCCCTTGCCGGCGAAGAAGTCCGCGACCGCGTCGTTCAACGCCTGACCCACGCTCGTCGGCAGCGCCTGGTCGAAGTACACCTGGATGTAGGGCGCCCCGTTGAGGTACTCCTGGACCGTCTTGAGCGACTGGTCCTGGATCGCCGAGATCGCCTTCGGGTTCGCCGGCAGCGTCGCGGTGTTTGTCGACACCAGCTTGGCCTGCACGTCGTTGCTGGCGACGTACTTCAGGAAGTCCGCGCACGCCGGCCCGGCCTTGACCGCGCAGGAGAACCCGTCGCCGCCGCCGAGCGCCGTGCCCGGCGTGCCCTTCCCGCCGTCGATGCTCGGGAACGGGAACCAGCTGAGCTTCGAGGCGAACTGCTTGTCCTCGGTCAGCGGGATCATCGTCGGCAGTTCCCAGTCGCCCTGCAGCTCCATCGCGGCCTTGCCGTTGGCGACGAGACCGGCCGAGCTGCCCGCGCCCTGCTGGGCCGGGGTGCCCAGGAACGCGTTCTGGAACGGGTTGGTGGCCAGGAACGTCTTGAGGTCCTCGCCCGCCTTGACCCAGCACGGGTCGTCCATCTTGAGGTTCTTCACCGTGTTCTTGACGGTGTCGGTGGAGCACTCCCGGATGGCGAAGTACGACCACCAGAACGCGTCCGGCCACTTGTCCTTGCTGCCGATCGAGATCGGCGTGATGTTCTTGGCCTTGAGCTTGGCGACCGCGTCGTTGAGCTCGGTCATGGTCTTCGGAGCCGCGGTGATGCCGGCCTGCTCGAAGAGGTCCTTGCGGTACCAGAAGCCGACCACGTGCAGGTCGTAGGGGATGCCGTACTGCTTGCCCTCGACCTGCCAGCCGGTCGCGGCCTGTCCGAGGTCACCGATCCACGGCTTGACCTGGTCGGTCATGTCCATGATCTTGCCGGACTGGACCTGCGTGGCCAGTGCGCCGCCGCCCCACTGCTGGAAGATGCTGGGCGGGTTCGGCGACTGCAGCGCCACCGAGATCTTGGTCTTCAGCGCCTCGTTCTGCGCCGGTTCGACCTTGAAGTTCACATTCGGGTGGTCCTTGTGGTACTGGTCGGCAATCGACTGCCAGACACCCAGAGCGGGGTCCTGGTTGCCGTTGTGCCACCAGGTAAGGGTGACCGGTGCGTTCGCATCGGCCGGTGTGTCACTGCTGTCGTTTCCGCAAGCGGTCAGGGAGGGGATCACCATCGACATTCCGATGGCGATCGCGGCCAGCCTCCGTGGGGTGCTCAGGCGGACGTTCAAATTGATCATCTCCTGACGGGGGCGTGGGCGAGCCGCACGGCTCGGCCCTCGATGACCGCAGAGTCTGCGCCTTTGTTACGAGCGTTGTCAATCGTTGTCGATAACGTTATCGGACGTTATTGTGCCCTCGTGAAACCCAGTTCCCGAGTCACGATCCGAGACGTGGCGGCCACCGCCGGCGTCTCGGTCGCGACGGTGTCCAAGGTCCTCAACGCCCGTTACGGCGTGTCCGCGGCGACCAGCGCGCACGTGCAGGCGGTGATCCGCGAGCTGGGCTACGAGGCGAGCCTGGTGGCGCAGAGTCTGCGCAACCACAAGACCAACGTGATCGGCATCCTGGTGGCCGACCTCGAGCCGTTCTCGACGGAGCTGCTCAAGGGCGCCGCCAAAGCGATCAAGGGCACCGGGTACGAACTGGTCGTCTACTCCGCCGGCGGCCGCACCGGCGACCAGGCCGGCTGGGAGCAGCGCTACCTGTCCCGCCTTTCCGGCACCCTCGTCGACGGCGCCATCCTCGTCACCCCGACCGTCGTCGAGGTCGAGTTCGGGCAGGCCGTCGTCGCGGTCGACCCGCACGCCGGCCCGACCGGGCTGCCGACCGTTGACTCCGACAACCTCGCCGGGGCCCGCCTGGCCGTACGTCACCTGCTCGACCTGGGCCACCGGCGCATCGCGCTCATCGGCGGCCGCGGGGACCTCGAGTCGGCGAAGCTGCGCGAGCAGGGCTACCGCGAGGAGCTGGCCGGCGCCGGCATCGAGCCCGACCCCGCGCTCATCCAGCCGGGCAACTACGACGCCGACGACTCCACGGCCGCGGCCCGGCGGCTGCTGGAGCGGGCCGACCGGCCGACCGCGCTGTTCGCCGCGAACGACACCTCGGCCATCGCGGCCATCGAGGTCGCCCTCGCGATGGGCCTGCGCGTGCCCGGGGACCTCTCCGTTGTCGGCTTCGACAACGTGCCCGAGGCCGCCCTGGCCAACCCTTCCCTGACCACCGTGGAACAGCCCATCAACGAGATGGGCCACCGTGCGATCGACCTGCTCATCCAGCTGATGAACGGCGAGCCGGTCGACAACACCCACGTTCGGCTGGCCACGCGACTCGTGGTGCGCCAGTCGACCGCTGCCTTGGAGACGGACCTTTGAGCGTGACAGAAGCGTGGCGGGACGCCACACAGCCCGCCGCAGAGCGCGTCGCCGACCTCATGGCGAGGATGTCGCTGCGCGAGAAGGTGGCCCAGATGTACGCCGCCTGGCTCAACGTCGGCGACACCGCCGGTGAGGTCGCCCCGCACCAGAACGACCAGGCCCCCGACCCGATCGACTGGCCCGAGCTGGTCCGGCACGGGCTGGGCCAGGTGACCCGCGTCTACGGCTCCGCCCCGGTCGAGCCCGAGGCCGGCGCGCGCCGCGTGGCCGACCTGCAGCGCCAGATCATCGCGGCCGGCCGGTTCGGGATCCCCGCGATCGTGCACGAGGAGTGCCTGACGGGCCTCGCGGCCTGGCGGGCACCGATCTTCCCGACGCCGCTGGCCTGGGGCGCGAGCTTCGACCCGCGGCTCGTCGAGGCGATGGGCGCCCACATCGGGGCCACCATGCGCCGGCTCGGCATCCACCAGGGCCTCGCGCCCGTGCTCGACGTGACCCGCGACCTGCGCTGGGGCCGCACCGAGGAGACCATCGGCGAGGACCCGCACCTGGTCGGCACGATCGGCTCGGCCTACGTGCGGGGCCTGCAGTCGACCGGGGTCGTCGCCACCCTCAAGCACTTCGTCGGCTACTCGGCCTCCCGCGCCGGGCGCAACCTCGCGCCGGTGTCGATCGGCCCCCGCGAGGTCGCCGACGTGCTGCTGCCCCCGTTCGAGATGGCGCTGCGGGCCGGGGCCCGCTCGGTGATGAACAACTACACCGACATCGACGGCGTGCCGGTGGCCGCCGACGCGACGCTGCTCACCGGGCTGCTCCGGGAGCGTCTGGGCTTCGACGGTACCGTCGTGTCGGACTACTTCGCGATCGCGTTCCTCGAGTCGCTGCACGGCGTCGCGGCCGACCGGGCCGAGGCCGCCGCGATCGCGCTGCGGGCCGGCATCGACGTCGAGCTGCCCGGCGTGAACTGCTACGGCGGCCCGCTGCTCAAGGCCCTGGAGGCCGGCGACGTCGACGAGGGCCTCATCGACCGCGCGGTCGAGCGGATCCTGCGGCAGAAGTGTGAGCTCGGCCTGCTCGACGCCGGATTCGCGGCCGAGCCGGCGTACCTCGCCGCGCCGTCCCCGCTGGACGACGCCGAGGCCCGCGACATCGCCCGGCGCCTCGCCGAGCGCTCGATCGTGCTGCTGCGCAACGAGTCGGCGCTGCCGCTGCGGCCCGGCGCGCGCCTGGCCGTCGTCGGCCCCGGCGCGCACCGCCCGGACGCCCTCTTCGGCTGCTACAGCTTCCCGCGCCACGTGGGGATCCACCACGAGGGCCTGGAGCTCGGCGTCGAGACACCGTCCATCGTGGACGCCCTCGGGTCCGACTTCCCGGTGTCGTACGCCCTGGGCTGCCCCGTCCTCGGCGGCACCGACGAGGACATCGCGGCCGCCGTCGCCGTCGCCGCCGAGGCCGACGTGTGCGTGGCCGTGCTCGGCGACCTCGCCGGCCTGTTCGGCACCGGCACCTCGGGCGAGGGCTGCGACGCCGTCGACCTGCGGCTGCCCGGCCGCCAGGAGGAGCTGCTGGAGGCGCTGCTGGCCACCGGTACCCCGGTCGTGCTGGTCGTGCTGGCCGGGCGCCCGTACGAGCTGTCCCGCCAGGTCGAGCGGCTCGCCGCCGCGGTGTGCACGTTCTTCCCGGGCGAGGAGGGCGCCGGTGCGCTCGCCGGGATCCTCAGCGGACGCGTGAACCCGTCGGGCCGGCTGCCGGTCGGCTTCCCGGGCCCCGGCGCGTCGCAGCCGAGCACCTACCTCGCCGCCCCGCTCGGGCAGCGCAGCGAGGTGTCCACTGTGGACCCCAGCCAGCTCTTCCCGTTCGGCCACGGCCTGTCCTACGCCGACGCGGAGTGGGGCGCGGTGTCGCTGCACTCGCCGGACGGATGGGCCACCGACGGGGAGATCGAGCTGACGGTACCGCTGCACAACTCCTCGGACCGCGAGGTCAGCACCGTCGTGCAGATCTACGTCCACGACCCGGTGGCGCAGGTCGCCCGGCCGGTGCGCCAGCTGCTCGCGGCCCCGCGCGTGGACCTCGAGCCGGGCGCCTCGCGCACCCTGGTCGTGACCCTGCACGCGGACCTGCTGTCCTACACCGGCCGCGACGGCCGGCGGATCGTCGAGCCCGGCGACATCGAGCTGCTCGTGGCCCGCTCCAGCGCCGACGTGCACACCTGCGTGCGCGTCCCGGTGGTCGGCGCGGCCCGCGAGGTGGGCGCGTCCCGGCGCCTGCACCCGGAGTCCACGCTCCTGCCGTAACCGCCCGCTCACTCGCGCCGGGTGAGTGGAGGGCGGGCCGAGGGGCCGACCATCGGGTGAGGAGGTGCGTGATGTGCCGGTGGCTAGCGTACTCGGGCTCGCCCATCCTGCTGGAGGAGTTGCTGTACAAACCGGAGCACTCGCTGATCGACCAGAGCATGCACGCGCGGCTCGGCGTCGGCACGACAAACGGTGACGGGTTCGGCGTGGGCTGGTACTCGCCGGACGGGCCGGACGAGCCGACGCTGTTCCGCGGTACCGGACCGGCCTGGGGCGACGAGAACCTGCGCGAGCTGGCCCATTCGGTGCGCTCCGGGCTGTTCCTGGCCCACATCCGGGCCAGCACGGGCACGCCGGTGCAGCAGACCAACTGCCACCCGTTCCGCTACGGACGGTGGCTGTGGCTGCACAACGGGCGGATCCGGGGCTACCCCGAGCTCAAGCGCGCGCTCATGCTCGCCGTCGACCCGATGCTGTTTCCGCGCATCGGCGGCTCCACCGACTCCGAGCTGATGTTCTACCTGGCGCTCACGTTCGGCCTCGAGCGTGACCCGGTCGGGGCCGTCGAGCGCATGGTCGGCTGGGTCGAGCAGACGGGGCAGCGCTTCGGCATCGACCACCCGGTGCAGATGACGATCGCGACCTCCGACGGTGACCGGCTCTGGGCGTTCCGTTACTCCAGCGAGCACAACAGCCGCTCGCTGTACTGCAGCACGGCCGTCGACACGCTGCGCACCATGTACCCGGAAAACCCGGTGCTGCAGCAGGTGTCCGACGCCACCCGGATCGTGGTCTCGGAGCCGCTCGGCGGCCTGGTCGGGGCCTGGCAGCCGGTCGCGGAGTCCAGCTACGAGCTCGTGACGCCGGGCCTGGACGTGGTCGGGCCGTTCGAGCCCGACCACGCCCAGCCCTGCGACGTGTAGACCGCCGCGTTCAGATCGCCCGGGCGACCGCGATCGTCGCCTGCAGCCGCGGGCCGGCCTCGTAGAACATGTACTCGACACCGCCGTCGGTGCCGAAGGACGGCGCGGCGCTGCGGCCGTTGTCCGGGGCGCCGGTCAGGGCGTGGTGGAACGCGCCCAGGTGCACCTCGCGGTCGAAGGCGTTGCCGACCTCGGTGAGGTACATGTCGCCGCCGTTGCCGTGGTACACGACGTAGGCCGTCCCGTTGCGCTTGAGCAGGTGCGCGCCCGAGATGTCGGTCTGGCCGTCGGGGGTGGGGTACACCAGCGGCGTCGGATCGAACTGCCAGCTCTTGGCGTCGGAGGACCAGCCCCAGAAAATCTTGCGGGTACCGCTCGTGACGCCCATGAACAGCATGACGTACTTGTTGCCCAGGCCCGTGACCGTGTGCTCGAAGACGCGGGCGTAGGAGGTCTCGGTCGTGCCGGGCACCATCGACGTGCTCAGCACCACGCCGAAGTACGTGTAGTTGATGCCGTCGGTCGACCAGGCCATCCGGGTCGTGTTGTTCTCGCCGTGGAAGTAGCAGTAGAACTTGTTGTTCGACGCGCTCCACAGCACGTACGGCGACGACACGTGGCTCACCGAGTAGTACGGCGACCAGGTGTTGCTGATGATCGGGTTGGCCGCGTACTCGGTGAACGGGCCGCCGAGCGAGTTGCCGTAGGCCAGGCAGATGCCGCCCGGCTTCTCGTGCGGGGCGTAGTACAGGTAGTAGCGGCCGAGGCCACCGCTGATCTTGTCGTACACCCCCCGGATGCACGGGAAGATGAGCTCGTTCGTGGGGTTGTAGCGCAGTGCCGCCTTGTCGAACGGCACGCCGATGTACTGGTAGGTCGGGAATCCGGCCGGCGCGGCGGACGCCGGTGAGGGGAGCTGAAGGGCGCCGATGGCGGCGGCGCCCGTACCCAGAGCCGCTCCCTTGAGTAGTTGGCGGCGATTCATGGATGGGAGTGTGTGGCGCGTCCGGGGCGCCGGTCAAGGTGCTAATACGAATTATCAGCCGAGGCCGGGGACTTGACGAATCGGCGCCGATGGGTTCAGGATGGCTGCCCAGCGAGTGATAATGCGCATTAGCACGGAACGGACGGCCACGTGACCGGAACTCCCAGGCGCCTGACCCAGCGGGACATCGCCCGCATGACCGGCGTCAGCCAGGCGACCGTGTCGCTCGTGCTCAACGGGCGCTCGGACGGCGACGTGCGCATCGCCCCGGACACCCGCGAGCGGGTGCTGCAGGCGATCCGCGACAGCGGGTACGTCGCCGACCCCATCGCCCGCCGGCTCGCCGCGCGGGACAACCGGATCATCGGCGTGTTCACCTACGAGCCGGTGTTCCCGGCCGGCAACAGCGACTTCTACCACCCGTTCCTGGTCGGCATCGAGGAGCAGGCCGAGGCCCTGGGCAGCGACCTGCTCCTGCTGACCAGCGCCCCGGTGGTGGACGGGCGGCGGCGCATCTTCCACGAGGGCAACCGGCTGCGGCTGGCCGACGGCTGCATCCTGCTGGGCCGTTCGCTCGACCGCGACGAGCTGGCCCGGCTGGTCGCGGACGGGTTCCCGTTCGTGTCGGTCGGCCGGCGCGACGACGCCGGGGGGCCGGTGCCGTACGTCGGGGCCGACTACGCCGGCGCGACCGAGGCGCTCGTCCGGCGGGCGGTCGGGCTCGGGCACACGCGCCTGGCGTACATGGGCCAGGGGGAGGGGCCGGAGTCGCACGCCGATCGCAAGGCGGGCTTCGACCGGGGCGTGGCCGCGGCCGGCGTCGACAGCGTGCACCTGCCGGCCGACGACCTCGGCGCGGTGCTGTCCAGCGGCGCGACTGTCGTGTTCGCCGAGGAGCACAGCGACGGCGTGGCCCTGGCCGGTGAGATCCGAGCGTCCGACGTTTCGATCATCACCCTGGGCCAGCCCACCCGGCACGTCACCGACCCGACCGGCACGCAGTTCACCGGCTTCGCCATACCCCGGCGCGAGATGGGCGCCCAGGCCCTGGAGGTGCTCACCGCCCTGATCGACGGTACCAAGACGCGCCGGCAGCGGCTGCTGCCCTGCGAGCTCATTCCCGGCACCACCCTGGAAGAAAGATGGAAATGAACACTGATGTCCTGGTCGTCGGGGGCGGGCTCGGCGGCGTGGCCGCGGCGCTCGCGGCACTGCGGGCGGGCCGGCGGGTCGTGCTCACCGAGGAGTACGACTGGATCGGCGGTCAGCTCACCAGTCAGGCGGTGCCGCCCGACGAGCACTCCTGGGTGGAGCGGTTCGGCGTCACGGCGAGCTACCGCGCGCTGCGCGACGGGATCCGCGACTACTACCGGCGGCACTACCCGCTGACGGCGGCGGCGCGCGCGTGGCGCGACCTGAACCCGGGCGCGGGCCACGTGAGCCGGCTCTGCCACGAGCCCCGGGTCGCGGTGGCCGTGCTGGAGGCGATGCTGGCGCCGTACCGCAGCAAGGGAACCCTGACCGTCCTGCAGCCGTTCGTGCCGGCGGCCGCGACCACCGACGGCGACCGGGTCACCTCCGTGACCCTGCGCCACCGCGACTCCGGCGCGACGGTGCACGTCAGCGCCCCCTACGTGCTCGACGCCACCGAGACCGGCGAGCTGCTGCCGCTGACCGGCACCGAGTACGTCACCGGCTTCGAGTCCCAGGCCGACACCGGCGAGCCGAGCGCCCCCGCCACCGCGCAGCCGGCCAACATGCAGGCGGTCTCGGTGTGCTTCGCGGTCGACCACGTCGACGGCGACCACACCATCGACCGCCCGGCCCGCTACGACTTCTGGCGCGACTACACCCCGCCGTTCTGGGGCGGCCCGCTGCTGTCGTTCCGCGCGCCGAGCCCCCGCACGCTGCTGCCGACCGAGCGGGTGTTCGACCCCAACCCCGGCGACGACCCGCTCGCCGTCGACGCCGACCAGCGCCGCAACCCCGGCGACCACAACCTGTGGACGTTCCGGCGCATCGCCGCCCGCGGGCTCTTCGCCCCGGACGCCTACGACAGCGACATCTGCCTGGTGAACTGGCCGATGCTCGACTACTTCGAGCACCCGGTCATCGACGTGCCCGATGCCGCCGAGCACCTGGCCGCGGCCCGGGAGCAGGCGTTCTCGGTGCTGTACTGGCTGCAGACCGAGGCCCCGCGCCCCGACGGCGGCACCGGCTTCCCCGGGCTGCGGCTGCGCGGCGACGTCACCGGCGGCGCCGACGGGCTCGCCCAGGCCCCGTACATCCGCGAGTCCCGGCGCATCCTCGCCGAGACCACGGTCGTCGAGCAGGACCTGGCCCTCGCCGTGCGCGGCGACAAGGGCGCCGTGGACTACCACGACTCGGTCGGCGTCGGGATGTACCGCATCGACCTGCACCCCTCCACCGGCGGCGACCACTACGTCGACGTCGGCTGCTGCCCCTTCCAGATCCCGCTCGGCGCGCTCATCCCGCGCCGGATGGACAACCTGCTGCCCGCCGGCAAGAACATCGGCACCACCCACATCACCAACGGTGCCTACCGCCTGCATCCCGTCGAGTGGAACGCGGGCGAGGTCGCCGGCGCCCTGGCCGCGTTCTGCCTGGACCGCGCGTGCACCCCGCGCGCGGTGCGCAACACCCCCAACCTGCTGGCCGAGTTCCAGGCCCGCCTGGACCGCGACGGCGTCGAGCGGCACTGGCCCGACGTCGCCGGATACTGACACCCCCGAGGAGTTTCGATGCGATTCCGTGTTGCGATAGCCGCCCTGTCGCTGCTCGCGCTGGCCGCGTGCGGCGACGGCAAGAGCGCCAGCACCCCCGCCGCCGCCGAGACCGGCCCGGTCGAGCTGCGCATGACCATCTGGTCGGCCAACGAGGCCCACCTCAAGCTGTTCAACGACATCGCCGCCGAGTACAAAACGGCGCACCCGAACGTCAGCGTCAAGTTCGACCCGCTGCCGTTCGAGTCGTACTCGACCACGCTCACCACCCAGATCGCCGGCGGCAACGGGCCGGACCTGGCCTGGATCCTCGAGGACTCGGCGCCGGACTTCGTCGGCTCCGGGGCGCTGGTCCCGCTGGACAAGATCGAGCAGCCGGACGACCTCGCCCCGGCGGCCACGAAGCTGTGGCAGAACGGCGGAAAGCTGTACGCGTACCCGTTCTCGACCTCCCCGTTCGGCATGTTCGTCAACACCGACCTGCTCAAGCAGGCGGGCCAGGACAACCCGGCCGACCTCGTCACCGCCGGCACCTGGACCTGGGACAAGGCGTTCGCCGAGGGAGCCGCGGTCAACGCGAAGAACGGCACCGCCGGCATCGTGGTGCGCGACTTCGACTACAAGACCTGGAGCAACCTCTCGACCGTCTGGACCGGGTGGGGCGCGCAGGCCTGGAGCGCCGACGGCAAGACGTGCGGGTTCAACGCCCCGGAGATGGTCGACGCGATGACCGCCCTGCACAAGGCGGTCTTCACCGACAAGGCGATGCCCGGCCCGGGCGTGGCCGCCGACTTCTTCGCCGGGCAGTCGGCGATGACCATCACCCAGATCTCGCGGGCGTCGCTGCTCAAGGACGCGAAGTTCGGCTGGGACCTGGTGCCGCTGCCGGCCGGGCCGAAGGGCAAGTACTCCGTGGTCGGCCAGGCCGGGCTCGGGGTTCTGAAGAAGAGCAAGCACGCCGGCACCGCCGCGGACTTCCTGACCTTCTTCACCAACGCGGCCAACAGCGCCAAGCTCGCGCAGTACTTCCCGCCGGCCCGCAAGAGCCAGCTCAACGCCGAGACCATGGCCAAGACCAACCCGCTGCTCAAGCCCGCGCAGCTGCAGTCGGTCGTCGTCGACGGCATCGCCGGCGGCGTGGTCAAGCCCAGCCACACCGGCTCGGCCGAGATCGCCCAGAACGTCCGGGCCTCGCTCGACCCGCTGTGGAAGCCCGACGCGAACGTGAAGAGCGTGCTGGACAACGTCTGCTCGCACCTGTTGCCCCTGCTGGCCAAGTAAAGATGAAATTCTGGACCACGCGCCGGCGCGACCACCTGGCCGGCTACCTGTTCATCGCGCCGCAGCTGGTGGGCACGATCCTGTTCGTGCTCGTCCCGCTGGTGCTCGTCGCGTGGTACAGCCTGCACGAGTGGAACGTCCTCGCCGACGAGTTCAACTTCGTCGGCGGGGACAACTACCGGCAGCTGGCCGACGACCCCAACCTGCCGAAGGTGCTCGCCGCCACCGGCCTGTTCTCGGCCGGGCTGCTCGTGCTCAACCTGAGCCTCGCCCTGCTCCTGGCCGTGCTGCTCAACCAGCGGCTGCGCGGCACGGTCTTCTTCCGCACGCTGTTCTTCTCGCCGGTCGTCGTGTCGATGGTGGCGTGGACGATCGTGTGGGGGTTCCTGCTGCAGGACAACGGCGGCATCAACGGCATCCTCGACTCCGTCGGGGTGCACGGGCCGAACTGGCTGCGCGGTGACGTCACCGCGATGATCTCGGTCATCGTCGTGCAGGTGGTCAAGAACGTCGGGCTCAACATGGTGCTGTTCCTGGCCGCGCTGCAGGGCGTGCCGTCCGGGCTTTACGAGGCCGCCCGGCTGGACGGGGCGAGCGCCTGGCGGGCCTTCCGCAGCATCACCGTGCCGATGATCAGCCCGACCATCATGCTCACCTCGATCATCACGGTGGTCGGCTCGCTGCAGGTGTTCGCCCAGATCGCGGTGCTCACCCAGGGCGGGCCCGGCACCTCGACCACGGTGCTCGTCTACTACCTCTACCAGCAGGCCTTCCAGTTCCACCACTTCGGCTACGGCGCCACGCTCTCGCTGGTGCTGTTCGCCATCGTCCTGGTCCTGACCACCGTGCAGTGGCAAATGCGCAAGCGATGGGTGTTCCATGAGTCGTAAGACTTTTCTTTACGGGCTGCTGTGCGTCCTGGCCATCCCGTTCGTGTTCCCGACGTGGTGGATGGCGACGTCGTCGGTGAAGCCGGTGAGCGAGGTCTTCAAGTTCCCGCCCTCGCTCATCCCGTCCAGCGTCGACTTCTCCGCCTACAAGCAGGTGTTCGAGGCGCAGCCGTTCGCGCAGCAGTACCTCAACAGCATGTACATCGCCGTCGTGTGCACCATCGGCACGCTGGCGGTGTCGTCGCTGGCCGGCTACGCGTTCGCCCGCATCCGCTTCCGCGGCCAGAACGCGCTGTTCCTGTTCGTGCTCACCGGCCTGCTCGTGCCCAGCGAGGTGACGATCGTGCCGCTGTTCCAGATGTTCCAGCGCTGGAACATGATCGACACCCACTGGCCGCTCATCCTCGTGCCCATCTTCGGCGCGCCGAGCGTGCTCGCAACCTTCATCATGCGGCAGTTCTTCATCGCGCTGCCGCCCGAGCTCGAGGAGGCCGGGCGCATCGACGGCCTGGGCCGGTTCGGCCTGTTCCGCCGGGTCGCCCTGCCGCTGTCGCGCCCGGCCCTCGGGGCGGTCGCGATCTTCACCTTCCTGCACAGCTGGAACCTGTATCTTGAACCGATCGTGTTCCTGTCCACCCCCTCGAAGTTCACGCTGCCGCAGGCGCTCACCCAGTTCGTCGACGCCTACGGCGGGCCGGCGTGGAACGTGCAGCTGTCGGCGGCGACGCTGACCGCGATTCCGGTCCTCGTCGTGTTCGTCATCGCCCAGCGCCAGTTCATCGAGGGGCTCGCCCACACGGGACTGAAAGGCTGACGACGCCGTGCCGCTGTCCGACCTCACGCACGAGGAGTGCCTCGCCTACCGCAGCACGGCCGTGGAGCCGGCCGGCTTCGACGAGTTCTGGGCGGGGGTGCACGCCGACACCGGGCCGGCCTCGTTCGAGCCCATCTCGACGAGCCTCAAGACGCTGCGGGTGTACGACGTGAGCTTCCCCGGCTACGAGGGTCAGCCGGTCCGGGGCTGGTTCGTCGTGCCCGCCGGGGCCGGCGGGCCGCTGCCGTGCGTGGTGGAGTTCCCGGGGTACAACGGCGGCCGCGGGCTGCCCGAGGACTGCCTGCTCTACGCCTCGGCCGGCTACGCCCACCTGTTCATCGACGTGCGGGGGCAGGGCAGCGGCTGGCGGCGCGGCGACACCGGCGACGTCGAGCCGGTCGGCTCCGGGCCACAGCACCCGGGGTACATGACGCGGGGCATTCTCGACCCGGCCAAGCACTTCTACCGCCGGGTCATCACCGACGCGGTGCGGGCCGTGCACGCGGCCCGCAGCTTCGAGCTCGTCGACCCGGCCCGGGTCGCGGTCACCGGGATCAGCCAGGGCGGCGGGCTCACCCTCGCCGTCGCCGGGCTCGTCCCGGACCTCGCCGCGGCCGCGGCCGACGTGCCGTTCCTGTGCGACATGCGCCGCGGCGCCGAGCGGGCCGCGACCGGCCCCTACCTGGAGGTCGCCGGCTACCTGAAGGTCCACCGCGACCGCGTCGACACCGTGTTCGACACCCTCGGGCACTTCGACGGCGTCAACTTCGCCAAGCGCGCGACGGCCCCGATCCTGTTCAGCGCCGCGATGATGGACACGACCTGCCCGCCGTCGACGGTCTACGGCGCCTACCACAACTACGCCGGCCCGAAGCAGATCGAGGTGTACCACTTCAACGGCCACGAGGGCGGCGAGACCGTCCAGCACGCGGCCCGGCTGCGCTTCCTCGCCGGGATCCTGCGTCCGTAGATCTTGATGGGTACCATGCCCCGGTGACCAGCGGGGAGAACAACGGTCCGCGGCGCGTGCCCGGGCACATCATCGGCTCCATCATCGCCACCGGCTTCGGCACCGGCTTCATCGCCGGCAACTGCGGCAAGCTCGACGACCCGTGGCCGCAGGTGCTGCGCGTCGGCGCCGCCCTGGCCGCCGCCGCGCTCATCATCGCCGTGCTGCGCCCCCGCGGGGCGGCGCCGGCGGGCGGGCCCCGGCCGGACCGGGCGGGGCGGTTCATGGGCCGCGGGTACTGGATCGTCGTGGCGATCGAGGTGCTCGCGCTCTTCGGCGGCCTGGCCGTCATCAACGCCGTGCTGCACCGCTTCGAGGTCTCCGTGGCGTGGGTCGCGCTCGTGGTCGGCCTGCACTTCTACGGCCTCGGGTACGTCTGGAGCGCCCCGATGTACCACTGGCTCGCCACCGCCATGACGGTCCTCGCGGCGGCCGGGTTCGTCGTCTTCCTGGCCGGCGGCGGGGAGGCGGGCGTCGGGCTCGTCTCCGGCGTCGGCTCGGGCATCGCGCTGTACGGCGCGGTGCTGTGGGGCCTGACCCGGGGACGGTTGCGGGCCGGGCGCCCGTAGCACCCGCCCGCCCCTCGCCGCCGCCGGAGACGGGGACCTTGACCTGTTCAGGTCTCTTTCAGCAGCTCACGTCGATGTCGAGGACGGCGACCGTCCGCGGGCCGGTGAACACGACGGTGCCGACCTCCGGGCCCTCCTCCTGGTTGTCCCAGTCGACGGGGAGGAAGCCGGTGCCGTGCACGGTCCCGGGTTCCGCGCGCTCGAGGAGGACGTCGAGAAGGTCGTGGCACAGGTGGGCCGCGATGTGGTGCTCGGGCAGCGCCGGGTACCCGCCCTCGCCGTTCCAGTCGGCGCCGAGGTCGTTGAGGCCGCCCCGGGCCACGTTGAGCAGGGCGGTGCGGATGTCGCTCGGGGAGTACACCCGGAAATCCGGCGCTTGGTCGTCGGCCTCCTCCCGGGTGCGCGCCCACCAGGCGCCCGGGCCCGCGTCGACGTCGCGGGGGCCGAGGAAGGCGCGGAAGGTCACCGGGTCGTTGTTGTTGAGCCAGAGCTGGTTGCTCAGCAGCGTCATCAGGCTGGGCAGCCGGCTGCCATCGGGCGGCGGCGCCACGGCGGGCGCGGGCGCGATCGTCAGCCGCAGCGTGCGGTCCTTCCAGTCGTGCACGAGCAGGACGAGGTCGTCGGCGGGGACGTGGCGCAGCTGCACGTATTGGCTGCCGAGCTCGCCGGCGAGGTACTCGCGCAGGGCGCGGCCGCGCGCGTCGGGGGCCGGCAGCCACTCGGCGAGCAGGGCGGCCACGTCCGGCACCGGGTCGCCGTCGAGGGCGTCGGCCGCGGCGAAGGAGGCGCGCCAGCCGGGCGCGGCGTCCGGGGACCAGGCGGCGAGCAGCCAGACGGCGGCGAGCACCACCGCCTGGGGGTCGGTCGGCAGGGGCCCGGCGCCGAGCGGGCCGGGCAGCGGATGCGGGTGCCAGGGGTCGGTGTAGCTGGTGAAACGGTCCACGGGGAGATCGAACCACACGGGCCGGGCCTCCATTGACAACAATCTTTACCGATCGATATGGTGAGAGCGCTCTCAAGACGCCATCCCGCCCTCGGTACCGTCGTCGTGAGAGCGCTCTCTCATGCCCGTCCGTAACGGAGGACACCGCCATGCTCCTCAGACGACGACTGCTCGGGCTGCTCGGCACGCTGGCCCTGGCCGGATCGGCCGCGGCCGTCGCGGCCGCGCCGGCCGCCCATGCCGTCGGCCCGAACCTGCTGCCCGTCACCGTCTCCAACACCACCGGCCGCGGCGACGCGGTCTACCTCTACGTGCTCGGCGTGCAGCTCAGCAGCGGCCGCCTCGGCTACGTCAACTCGGCCGGCACGTTCACGGCGTGGAGCGGCGGGCAGATCCCGCCCTCGCCCGCCCCGGACGTCTCGATCGCCGGCCCCGGCAACGGCGGCTCGACCACACTGCAGTTCCCGCGCGGCTTCTCCGGGCGGGTGTACTTCTCCCTGGGCGAGAAGCTGAAGTTCTTCCTGACCCCGGACGGGCTGGTGCAGCCCGCGCCCTGGGCGTCCGGCGACCCGAACCAGAACATCCTGTTCGACTGGAGCGAGTTCACGTACAACGACGCCGGCCTGTGGATCAACAGCTCGCAGGTCGACATGTTCGCGGTGCCGCACGCGGTCACGGTCACCGGCGCGAGCGGCGCCACCCAGCGCACCGGCGACCTGGTCAACGACGGCCGCAACGCGGTCATCAACCAGATCAAGGCGCAGTCGGGCTGGGCCAACACCGTGTACACGCGCTCGGACGGCACGGTGCTGCGCGTGCTGTCGCCGGGCAAGGCGGCCGGGGCCGGGCTGCTCAGCCCCACGCTCATGGACTCGTACATCACGTCGGCCTGGAACGCGTACACGTCCAAGACGCTCACCGTGGTGCCGTTCGCCGACCAGCCGAACACGAAGTACTTCGGCCGTACGTCGGGCAGCACCATGACGTTCACGAACACCTCGGGCGCGGTGGTGACCTCGTTCAACCGTCCCAGCAGCGCCGACGTCTGGGGCTGCGCGGGCAACCTGCCGGCCCCGAACGACCAGGTCGTCGGCCCGATCTCGCGCACGCTGTGCGCGGCGCTGAACCGGGGCACGCTCGGCACGGTCGACACCCAGCCGGACCTCAACGCGGCCGGCTTCTACAAGAACAACCCGACGAACCAGTACGCGCGCATCATCCACGCGAACATGGCCGACGGGCGGGCGTACGCGTTCCCGTTCGACGACGTCGGGCACTTCGAGTCGCTCGTCACCGACTCCGACCCGCGCGCGGCCTCGATCATCCTGAGCCCGTTCGGGGCCGGCGGTGGCGGCGGCGGTCCGATCTCGTCCACCACCTGGTACAGCACGGTGAACAAGACCAGCGGCAAGTGCGTCGACGCCCGCTCGTCGGGCACCGCGAACGGCACCGCGATCCAGCAGTACACCTGCAACAACACCTATGCGCAGCAGTACCTGTTCCAGCCGACGAGCGGCGGCTACGTGCGCGTGAACAACCGCAACAACTCGGCCCAGGTGCTCGACGTCGACGGCGTCTCCACCGCGGACGGGGCGGTCGTACACCTGTGGGCGTACGGGGGCGGCACCAACCAGCAGTGGCTGCCGGTCTCCGAGGGCGGCGGGTACTACCACTTCGTCAGCCGCAACAGCGGCAAGTGCCTGGACGTGCCGAGCGCCTCGACGGCGGACAGCGTGCAGTTGCAGCAGTGGACGTGCAACGGCACGGGCGCCCAGTCGTTCCGGCTGACCGCCCAGTCCTGACGATCGGAGGATGAGCCCCGGGCCGGAACGGTCCCGGGGCTCATCCCTGCAACGGCTCGGGTCGGGCGACCGTGCCGTTCCCAGGTATGAGGCCGGGCTGGGAATGTCCCGGGCATCCTGGGATCCGCCCAAGTCGTGGAACGGCTCAGTCGTGGAACGGCTCAGTCCTGGAACCGCTCGGGCTCGGTGACCCAGCCGGCCACGAGGACCAGGCCGGTCGCACGGTGCACGGCGACGAACCCGAACGGCCGGTCGAACACGACGCTGACGACCTGCCGGCGGTGGGTGCGCTCGGGGAAGAAGGCCCCGGCGAGGCGCAAGGCGAACGCGGTGACCGCGGAGGCCTCGAACCCGGTGGCCCCGAACTCGGCGACCGCGTCCTGCCGGGCCTGCGACACGGCCAGCGGCACGGGGCTGACCCCGGGAAAGTGCCCGGTGCTGGAGTCGGTGGCGGCGCGCAGCCCGAAGACGCCGGCCCGCTCGAGCAGGTCGTGCGACCCGCCGACCCGGAACCGCACGGTGCTCACGTCCAGCTCCGGCACGTCATCGGTGGCGTCCACCTCGCGCACGGCAACCCCGGGCGCAGCCCGCGCAGGGTCGAAGGCGGCCGCGTCCGTCGTTGTGAGCGCGTTGATCGCCGCCGGTAGTACCGCCGCCGGCGGTTGGTCCGTCTCGCCCAGGGCCAGCACGACGTCCACGTCCTCGGCGCCCGCGACGGTCAGCAGCGTGACCGCTCCCGCCGGGGTGTCCGCGACCCGCAGCGCGCGCAGCGCCCCGGCCCCGCGCGTGCGGCGGTTCAGGCCGGCCAGGGCGCGCCCGGCCCAGGGGCCGGACCCGGGCCGCTGCACGCCGTCGTCGAACGGCTCGGCCCAGGCCGTACGGACCGACAGCGCGCTGGCCAGCACCATGAGGGTGTCCTCGCCGACCCGGACGGGCAGGGCCGGGACCGCGCCGGCGGTCTGCTCCGCGGCCCACGCGTCGAGCAGCGGCTGGTCGGCCGCGGGGTCGCCGGTGAGCGCGCCGCGCCGGGCGGGTGGGACGGCGGCGGTGAACTCGGGGGTCAGCGGCACCTCGGCGCGCGACCAGACCGCGGTCGCCATCCGGGTGGTGGGCGAGTCCGGCAGGCCCAGCGGCTCGGGCGCGACGGCCAGGAGCTCCTCGCCGGCCGGACCGGCGGCGAAGGGGGCGAGCAGCGCCAGGAGCACGTACACGCCGGCGCCGGACAGCACGGTGCCGTTGTCGTCCACTGTGGACGCCCAGCGGGCGGTGAGGGCGTTGGCGTTCGCGGTCGTCATGCCCGCAGCCTACGGCGGCTCACGCCGACTCGCGCACCACCAGCTCGGTCGGGATGATCACCGCGGCCGGGCTGTCGCCCTCGACCTGGCTCAGCAGCAGGCGCACCATCTCGGCGCCGATGCGCGGGTACGACTGGCGGATCGTGGTCAGCGGCGGCTGCGTGTTCGTCGCGATCTGGCTGTCGTCGAACCCGCCGACGGCCACGTCGGCCGGGACCCGCAGGCCCGCCCGGTGCAGCGCGTTCAGCGCGCCCGCGGCCATCAGGTCGGAGGCCACGAACACGGCGTCGAGGTCGGGGTTGTCGGCGATCAGCCGCAGCATGGCCGCCTCGCCGCCGGCGCGGGTGTAGTCGCCGTGCGCGATGAGCCCGGGGGCCTCCGTGCTGTCCAGGGCCAGGGCCTCGCGGTAGCCGGCCAGCCGCTCCACGCCGCCGGAGGTGTCCAGCGGGCCGGTGATGGTCGCGATGCGGCGGCGGCCGGTCGAGCGCAGGTACGTCACCATCTGCCGGGCCCCGTCGCGGTCGTCGGCGGCCACGTAGGCGGCCTGGCGCTCGTAGCCCAGCGGCTTGCCGCAGACCACGACGGGCAGGCCGCGGGCGAGCAGCTCGGGGATGAGCGGGTTGCCGCTGTGCGTGGAGACGAGCAGCGCGCCGTCGACGTGGCCTCCGGTGAGGTACCGCCCAAGGCGCTTGCGGTCTTCGAGGCTGCTCGCCAGGGTCAGCAGCAGGGTGATGTCGTGCTTGGCCAGGGCCTGGGTGCAGCTGTGCAGCAGCACGTTGAAGTTCGGGTCCTCGAAGAGGCGCTCCTGCGGCTCGGACAGGATGAACGCCACCGACTGGGAGCGCTGGGTCACCAGGCTCCGCGCGTGCTGGTTGACGACGTAGCCGGTCTTGCGCACGGCGCGCTCGACCGCCTCCTGGGCGGCGTCGCTGACGTCGCGGCCGCCGTTGAGGACCCGGGACACCGTGCCCCGGCTCACCCCGGCCGCCGCCGCCACGTCGTTGATCGTGGGGCGGCGGGCGGGGCGACGTCGGGTCTCGCGAGGTTCTGGCACGCCGCCATTCTGCAACACCGGCGCGGCCCGCTCAGCCCTTCACGGCGCCGGACAGCAGGTCAACGCGCCAGTACCGTTGCAAAGTGAGAAATAGCAGGACCAACGGCGTGATGGACAGTAGTGCGCCGGTCACTACGAGCGTGTACAGCACCGGTGTGGTGTTGCCCTGCTTCAACATGGTGTATAGGCCGACCGTGACCGGGAACCGGTCGTCGGACGTCAGCATGATGAACGGCAGCAGGAAGTTGTTCCAGATGGCCACGAACTGGAAGAGGAACACGGTCACCAGCCCGGGGACCATGGACGGCACGGCGACGCTGGCGAAGATGCGCAGGTCCCCGGCCCCGTCGGTGCGGGCCGCCTCGACCAGCGAGTCCGGCACGGCCGCGGCGGCGTAGATGCGCGCGAGGTAGATGCCGTACGGGCTGAGGATGCTCGGCAGCAGCACGGACCAGTACGTGTCGGTCAGGTGCAGGCTCGCCAGCAGCAGGTACTGCGGGATCGCCAGCACCACCGCGGGCACCAGCACCCCGGCGAGCAGCACGTTGAAGACCGTGTCACGGCCCGGGAACCGGTACTTCGCGAGCGTGTACCCGCTGATCGCCGACACGGCCGTCGACAGCAGCGCCCCCACTCCGGCGTAGAGCGCCGTGTTGAGGATCCACTGCCAATAGATGCCGCCCTGGTACCGCGAAAGGTCGCCGATGTTGTCCAGCAGCGCGGTGCCGGGGGCGAGCGTGAACGTGCGGAACAGCTCGCCGTTGGTCTTCGTCGACGCGGTCACCACCCACACGATCGGCAGCAGGCAGTACAGCGCGCCCAGCACCAGCACGAACGAGGGCAGTACCGCGAACCGCCTCATGACTCCGCCCCGAAGGCCCGGCGCTGCACGAGGCGCAGGAAGCCGAACGACAGCACGAGCGTGGCCGCGGCGACGACGACCGAGGCGGCCGCGGCGGTGTGGATGTCGTCGCGCGCGAACGCGTCCTGGTAGATCTTCATGAGCGGGGTCCAGTTCGACGGGAGCGCGTTGGTCAGCGGGCGCAGGGTGGTCGGCTCGCTGTACACCTGCACGGTCGCGATGAGCGAGAACACCGACGTCATGATCAGCGCCGGGGTCAGCATCGGGATCTTGATCTTCCGGGCGATCTGCCACTCGGTGGCGCCGTCGATGCGGGCCGCCTCGTAGAGCTCGGTCGGCACGGCCCGCAGCGCCGTGAACAGCACGATCATGTTGAACCCGGTGCCGCCCCACAGCGCGATGTTGGCGACGGAGAAGTAGATGCTGGTCGGGCCGAGCAGGTCGACGGGGTGCTGGCCGGCCCGGGTGAGCAGGTACTGGCCCGGGCCGACCGACGGCAGGTACATGAAGCCCCACATCAGGCTCGCGATCACCGCCGGCACCGCGTACGGCATGAAGATCGCCACCCGCGAGAACCGCCGGGCCCGGGCCCGGGGCAGGTCCAGGAGCAGCGCGAAGAGCAGGGCCAGGCCGAGCATCGTCGGCACGAGCAGGCAGCCGTAGATGAGGACCCGCACGGCACTGTGCCAGAACTCCCCGTCGGCGAATACGGCGCGGTAGTTGGCGAGCCCGGCCCATGACTCCACCCGGGCGGCCGCGCCGAGGCCCAGGCCCCTCACCTGGACCCGGCGCAGCGAGAGGTACCCCGTGTAGCCGATCGGCACCACCATGAACAGCACGAACAGCACGATGGCGGGCGACAGGAACGCGTACGGGACCCGGTGTCTCATCCGACCTTGAAGCCGTTCTTCTTCAGGTCGTCCACGGTGGACTGCTGCATCGCCGTGAGCGCTCCCGGGAACGGCGTCTTGTCGGTGATGGCCTTGCCGAAGGCGTCCTTGTAGGTGGCGTACGTGACGTTCACGTTCGGCCCCCAGGTGACCCCGGCGGCCGTGCCGGCGATGGTCTGCGCGAGCGTGTAGAACTCGGGCTGGTTGCTGAAGAACGCCGGCGGCTTGGCCAGCGCGCCGCCCGACTGCGCGGCGGTGGCGGCGGGGTAGATGCCGCCCTCGGTGATGAGCCCGGTGACCGCGGCGGTGTCGGTGTTGAGCCAGATCGCGAACTCGGCCGCCTCCTTCTGGTGCTTGCTCTTGGCCGCGACCGCGGTCGAGGAGCCGCCCCAGCTGCCGGTCTTGTGCTCGCCGGCGCTCCACTGCGGCAGCTCGGCGATGGCCCACTTGCCCGCCGTGTCGGGAGCGTTCCCGGACAGCACGCCGGGGCCCCAGACGGCGCTGGGCCAGGCGATGAGCGTGCCGTCGTTGAGCGCCTTGTTCCACTCGGGGGTGTACATCGGCTGCTTGTCGATGTCACCGGAGGCGACCAGGCCGCCCCAGAAGTCGGCGACCTTCTTGGTGGCCGAGTCGTCGACGTGGACGCTCCAGGTGTCGCCGGAGATGCCGAACCACTTCGCGCCGGCCTGCTGGGCGAGGCCGGCGAACCAGCCCGGGTCGCCGGAGGAGAACGTGGTGAGGTACCGCTTCGGGTCCTTCTGCCGCACCTGCTTCGCGGTCTGCGCGAACTCGTCCCAGGTGGTCGGCACCTTGAGCCCGAGCTGGGCGAAGACGTCCTGGCGGTAGTAGAGCATCATCGGGCCCGAGTCCTGCGGGATCGCGTAGACGGCGTCCGTGCCCAGCGTGATCGTGCTCCACACGCCCGGGGCGAACTTCGACTTGGCGTCGCCGGTGTACTTCGAGATGTCGCCGGCCGCGCTGTTGCTCACGAGGGTCGGCAGGGCCTGGTACTCGGCCTGGAAGAGGTCCGGCGGGTTGCCGGCCTTGTTGGCGGTGAGGACCTTGGTGACCTCCTCGTCGCCCTGCGCCTGCTTGCTGACGGTCACATGGATGTCGGGGTGGGCCGTGTTCCACTGGTTCACGACCTTGTCGATGCCCGGTACCCAGGACCAGAAGGTCAGCTCGACCTTGCCGCCGGATGCCGATGAGTCGTCGTCCGAGCCGGAGCAGCCGGCCGCGGCGAGCAGCAGCGAACCGGCCGCCGCGGTCGCGAGAAGAGCGCGCGTCGTGCGCTTCATGAGGGTCTCCAACAGTGGGGGTGTATGACTGGGAGCGTTCACAGTTTTGGCCCGGCAAAGCACGGTGTCAAGGGATCGGTTCTGCGCTAGAGTGCGTCTTCGGAGTCTGGGAACGTTCACGGTCAGGAGCACGGCTATGGGGGATTGGCGGCTGGACGGCCTCGCCTACGGCGGGGACTACGCCCCCGAGCAGTGGCCCGAGGAGGTATGGGCCGAGGACGTCGCCCTCATGCGCGAGGCCGGCGTCAACCTGGTCAGCGTCGGCATCTTCAGCTGGGCGCTGCTCGAGCCGGCGCCGGGGGAGTACACCTTCGGCTGGCTCGACCGGGTCCTCGACCTGCTCCACGACGCCGGCATCCGCGTCGACCTCGGCACGCCGACCGCCGCCCCGCCACCCTGGTTCGCCAAGCGCCACCCCGGCGCCCGGCTCGTCGACCGGGCCGGGCACACGCTCGGCCAGGGCGGGCGGCAGAGCTTCTGCCCGAGCTCGCCGCAGTACGCCGCGGCCGCCGCCGGCATCGCCGAGCAGCTCGGCCGCCGCTACGGCGACCACCCGGCCCTCGTGCTGTGGCACGTGCACAACGAGTTCGCCGGGGTCAACGCGCACTGCTACTGCGACACCTGCGCCGAGGCGTTCCGGGTCTGGCTGCGCGAGCGCCACGGCGACCTGGGCACGCTCAACGCCGCCTGGGGCACCGCCTTCTGGGGCCAGCGCTACGGCGAGTGGGACGAGATCGAGCCGCCGCGGCTCGCCCCCACCGCCGTCAACCCGGCCCAGCAGCTGGACTACCTGCGCTTCTGCTCCGACACCCACCTGGCCAACTACCGGCGCGAGCGCGACATGCTGCGCTCGCACTCGGCGGCGGTACCGATCACGACCAACTTCATGATCGCCAACTGCAAGTGGGTCGACTACTGGAAGTGGGCCGGCGAGGTCGACATCGTGGCCAACGACCACTACCTCGCCTCCGAGCGCCACGACCGCCACGTCGAGCTCGCGATGTGCGCCGACCTCACCCGCAGCCTCGCCGGGGGCGCGCCCTGGCTGCTCATGGAGCACTCCACGAGCGCGGTGAACTGGCAGCCGCGCAACATCGCCAAACGCCCCGGCGAGCTGGCCCGCAACAGCCTCGCCCACGTGGCCCGCGGCGCCGACGGCGTCATGTTCTTCCAGTGGCGGGCCTCGCGCTTCGGGGCCGAGAAGTTCCACTCGGCGATGCTGCCGCAGGCCGGCACCGGCACCCGGATCTGGCGCGAGGTCACCGAGCTGGGCACCCGGCTGGCCGGCCTCGGCGGGCTGCGCGGCACCCGGGTCGCGGCCGACGTCGCGGTGGTCTGGGACTGGGAGGCGTGGTGGGCGCTGGAGCTGGAGTGGCGCCCGTCGGTCGACGTGACGTTCCGGGAACGGGTCGAGGCGTACTACGCCCGGCTGTGGGAGGCGCACCTCACCGCCGACTTCGTGCACCCGGAGGCGGACCTCGGGCGCTACCCGCTCGTCGTGGTGCCGTCGCTGTACCTCACCACCGCCGCGGCCGCCAAGAACCTCGACGCGTACGTGTCGGGCGGCGGCACGCTCGTGGTGTCGTACTTCTCCGGCGTGGTGGACGCCAACGACACCGTGCCCGACGGGCCGTACCCGGGCTCGCTGCGCGAAGTGCTCGGCGTGACGGTGGAGGAGTTCCTGCCGCTGCGCGCGGGCGAACGGGTGCTGCTCTCCGACGGCTCGGCCGCGGATGTCTGGGCGGAGGACGTACAACTGGCGGGGGCTTCTCCGGTTCTTTCCTATGTGGACGGACCGGCGCCGGGCGGCCCGGCGGTCACCCGGCACGAGCGGGGCGCCGGCGTCGCGTGGTACGTCTCGACCCGCCTTGCCGACGCCGACCTCGGCCGGCTGCTGGAGCGGGTGTACGCCGACGCGGGGCTGGGCGCGCGGCCCGCGGTACCGTCCACAGTGGAGCTGGTACACCGGCCGCCCCATCTGTTCGCCATCAACCACGGCGCCGAGGCGGCCGAGGTCCGCGGGGTGGCCGTGCCCGCCGGGGAGGTGGCGGTGATTCGTGTGGAGGGGGCCGGACCGTGATCATCGAGATGCGCCGGGCCGAGATCCTGGCCGCGGCCCGGCAGCGCGGCGGGGTCGGGCTGCGCGAGCTGAGCCGGCGCTTCCACGTCTCCATCCCCACCATCCGCCGCGACCTGTCCGCCCTCGCCGAGCGCGGCCTGCTGCGGCGGGTGCACGGCGGTGCGGTACCCCTGACGCCCGTCCCGGTCCCGGACCCCGCACTGGGCGATGTCCGGGCCGCGGCCGCCCTGGTCGAGCCGGGCATGGCGATCGGGATCTCCGGGCGGCGCCTCGGGCCGCGGCTGGCCGCCCTCGTCGCCGACGTGCCCGCGCTGACCCTGGTGACGCCGATGCTCGCGGTGGCCCGGGCGGTGCGGGGTGACACCGTCACCCTGCTGCTGGTCGGCGGCGTGCGGACCCCGACGGGCAGCCACGCCGGGCCGCTCGCCGAGCAGACGCTGCGGGGGCTGCACCTCGACATCGCGTTCGTGGAGCCGGGCACGGCCGGCGACGAGCTCGCCGCCGCGACCGACCGGGCCATGCTGCGCCGGGCTCGTCGGCGAATCAGCCTGTAACCGCCGTTTCTTCCCCATATGATGGGGTTCATGCCGTCCGAAGTCCGCGCCGCCTACGAGGAGATGCTCGCCACGCAGGTCGTGCCGCGGCTGCGCGCGCTGGGCTTCGACGAGGCGCTGCCCCGTGAGCTGCCCGAGGACGGGATCGTCGCGGTCGGGTTCGTCGGCGAGGGGGCCACGTTCCCGGGCAGGTGTCCTTCGCGATCGAGGTGCGGGCCGCGACCGGGCGCCGGGTGGCGTACGCGCGCGAGACCGGCGCCGGCGAGCTCACCCAGCTCTGGGGCCGGGTCGCGCCGCCGGCCGGCTTCGGCTTCCACAGCGGCAGCGACGACTGGAACCTGCGCACGGCCGGGGATGCGCCCGGCTAGGGCACGAAGATCGCACGGCTGCTCGAGCTGAACGGGGCCTTGGAGCGGGCGTTCGCGGCCGGGGACGCCGTTGCCGCGTTCGTACCTCGGGCCGGACGACCCGTACGTGCAGTGGCTGCGGGCCGGCGCCGCACACGCCGGCCCGTCGTGAAACTTCCGCGCTGCGCGTTGCTTTTTTTGTGCTACGCCTTCCAGCTCACGTTCGGGTTGATGTGCCCGGTCCAGTCGAACAGGGTCATGTTGTCCCACTGGTCGCCGGTGCCGTTCATGTTCGCCGGGTCCCAGCCGTTGCCCTGGATGGCGTACCAGGTCGGCTCCCAGTAGAAGACCCCGACCGCGCCGGCCGAGCGGGCCGTGTTCTGCACGGCGGTGAACTCCGCGCCCTGGCCCTGCCACGTGGCCGGGTAGCCGGAGCACGGGGCCGAGCCGCCGATCGCGTTCGGCTCGGAGTCGGCGTTGGCGGCCGTGAACGGGTACGCGGTCTCGGCCAGGATGACCGGCTTGCCGTACCGGGTCCGCACGTCGTTGATGACCGAGGACAGGTTCGCCAGGGTGCCGTGCCACATGCAGTAGTACGACAGCCCGGTGATGTCCCAGGTCACGCCCTTGGCCCGGATGCCGTCGTAGAACCAGCGCGCGTGGGCGTCGCTGTCGGCGTCCGCGGTGTGGATGATGACGTTCGTGGCGCTGTTGCAGGCCTTCGTCGCGTTGTACCCGGACTTGAGCAGCAGGCTCAGGTTCGTGAAGTCGTTGTTGACGACCTTGCCGTCGTTCCACAGCATGCCGACGTTGATCTCGTTGCCGATCTGCACGCTGTCGGGCGTGGTCCCCTGGGCCTTGAGCGCGTTGCACACGGACAGCGTGTAGTTGTACACGTCGGTCTGCAGCGCCGAGATGTTGTGCGACGCCCAGGCGGCCGGCTTGTACTGCTTGCCCGGGTCCGCCCACGTGTCCGAGTAGTGGAAGTCGATCATCACCTGCAGGCCCTTGGCCTTCGCGGCCTTCGCCTGGATCAGCACCTTGGCGAGGTTGTTGTAGCCGCTCGGCGGGCTGTTCCAGACGCGCAGGCGCACGTAGTTGACCCCGACGCCCTTGAGGATGTCGAGCGGGTCGGCGGCGGTGCCGGACGCGTTGTAGTACTTCGCGCCGAGGTCGAGGCTGCGCTGCAGCGACGACACGTCGGCGCCGCGCATGCTGATGGTGGCCGCGGCGGCGGGGGCGGCGTTGCTGACGGCGATGGCGGCGCCGAGTGCCACGGCGGCGACGATGGCGGTTCTTCGCACGGGCTCTCCTTTGCTGGGGTGCTCCTGTGAGCGCTCCCAGTCTTCGGAGGCCTTCTCCGCGGTGTCAACCCAATGACAGATGTTGATTGATTGTGGGACCGTTCACGGCCGGTCGCCCTTGGTGGTTCCATGTTTTCGATCATGGTCTTTGTAAGCCGAGCTGAGCCAGCCACTCGTCGACCGGGTGGCCGAGGTCGTCGGCGCGGTCCAGCCACTCCGCGGCGCGCTCCTCGTCCCCCTGGACGTCGCTGCCCATGAGGTACATGACGCCGAGCGTGGCCGCGGCCCGCCCGTTGCCGGCCCGCGCCGCGCGCTCGTAGTAGATGACGGCGAGCCGCGGGTCGTGGACCGCGCCGTTGCCGGTCGCGTGGGCGGCGCCGAGGTTGTACAGCGCCCGCGGCTGACCCAGCTCCGCGGCCCAGTGCAGCCAGCGGGCCGCCTCGGCGTTGTCACGCTCCACGCCGGCGCCGGTGGAGAACAGGACGTACAGCTCGAAGGCCGCATCCGCGTCGCCCTGCTCCGCGGCGCGCAGGTGGTGCTCGACCGCCGCGCCGGGGTTGCCCAGCCACTGCTCCAGCAGGCCGTACTGGTACCCGGCGGCCGGATGCTCCCGGGCGTGCGGGCGCAGCCAGGCGCGGGCCGCCTCCTTGGCCGGCGCCGAGGCCTCCCGGGCGCACTGGGCGAACAGCAGCGCGCCCTCGCGGTCGCCGAGCGCGGCGGCCTCGGCGAAGCAGCGCAGCGCCCGGCCCCGCGCGTGCTCGGCCGGGTCGTCGAACGGCAGCCAGTCCGACCACGGTGCGGCCGGCAGCCGGTCGCCGTCGGGGCCCAGGTAGCACATGCCCAGCTCCCGCCACGCCCGCGCGCTGCCGGCCCGGCCCGCGGCGCCCAGGCCCTCCACGACCGTGCCGGCCGCCGACTCGGGCAGGATGCCGATCATCATGTCGGCCCGGTTGATGCGCCGGGCCAGCTCGACGTACTCATCCTCGTCCACGCTCCCGATTTTGTCGTACCCCACCAGTACGCTGCGGGCATGGCCGAGGCATTCCACACCGTTCCCGACTACCGCACCGCGATCGAGCGGGTCAGGGCGGCCGCCGCGGCCTATTACAGCGGCCCCGACCTGGACATGGACGACGCGGACTACGACGCGCTCATGCACCGCGTCGCGGCGACCGAGACGGCGCACCCGGAGTGGAAGTCCGAGGACTCCCCGACGGAGGTCGTGGCGGCCGGCGCGGGCGTGGTCGGCGACGTGGTGCACACCGAGCCGATGCTCAGCCTCGACAACGTCTTCGACGAGGAGACGCTGCGGCGGTGGGCGGCCCGCCTCGACAAGCTGCTCGGGCGCCCGGCCGCCGGCTACACCGTCGAGCCGAAGATCGACGGGCTGGCGATCGCCGCCCGCTACGAGGCCGGGCGGCTCGTGCAGGTGGCGACCCGCGGCGACGGGCGGGCCGGGGAGGACGTCACCGGGCAGGCCCGGCGGGCCGCGGGTCTGCCGGAGACGCTCGCCGAGCCGGTGACGATCGAGGTGCGCGGCGAGGTGTTCATGACCGAGGCCGACTTCGAGATCGCCAACGCCATGCGCACCGGCACCGGGGAGCCGCCGTTCGCCCACCCGCGCAGCGCCGCCGCCGGCACCCTGCGCGCCCAGGACCGCACCTACGACGCGCCGATGTCGTTCCTGGCCTACGGCGTGCGCGGGCTCGGCGACGGGCCGCACTCGGCGGCCATGGCGGAGCTCAACCGGCTCGGCATCGCCTCCACCGCCGGCACGCCGGTCTGCGCGACCATCGACGAGATCCTGGTTGCGGTCAAGGAGCTGAACGAGAACCGGGCCGCGCTCGGCTACGGCATCGACGGCGCCGTGATCAAGGCCGACCAGCCGGCCGACCGCGACCTCGCCGGGTCGTCGAGCCGGGCGCCGCGGTGGGGAATCGCGTACAAGTTCCCGCCCGACACCCGCACCACCCGGCTCAAGGCGATCGAGGTGCAGATCGGGCGGACCGGCGTCATCACGCCCGTCGCGGTGCTCGAGCCGGTGCAGATCAGCGGCGTCATCGTCACCTCGGCGACCCTGCACAACTTCGACGACCTCGTGCGGCGCAACGTCCGCCCCGGCGACACGGTCTTCGTCCGCCGCGCCGGCGACGTCATCCCCGAGATCACCGGGGCCAAGCTCGACGAGCGCCCCGCCGACTCGGTCCCGTTCGAGCCCCCGGCGACGTGCCCGCGCTGCGGCGGCGAGATCGACCGCACCCAGAAGCGCTGGCGCTGCACCACGGGCCGCGCGTGCGGCGCGCGCGAGGCCCTGTCCTACTACGCCAGCCGCGACTGCCTCGACATCGAGGGCCTCGGCGGCAAGATCATCGACATGCTCATCGCCGCCGGCCGCGTCACCGACCCCGCCGACCTCTACGACCTAGACGTGCCGACGCTCCTGACGTTCGACCGCATGGGCGAGGTCTCGGCGGGCAAGCTCGTCGCCGCCATCCAGGCCTCCCGGTCCCAGCCCCTGGGTCGCGTGCTCACCGGACTCGGCGTGCGCATGACGGGCCGCTCCATGTCCCGCCGCCTGGCCGCGCACTTCGGCACCATGGACGCGCTGCTCGCCGCCTCGCCGCTCGACCTGCAGGAGGTGGAGGCGGTCGGCCCGGAGCGCGCGGTGACGATCGCCGCGGAGCTGGCCGAGCTGCGCCCGGTCATCGAGCGCCTGGCCGCGCGCGGCGTCAACATGGCCGAGCCCAACTTCCGCCCCCGCCCCGCCGCCTCGCCCTCCTTCCCATCCGACTCCGACTCAGCTCTCACCAAGTCTGAGCCCGGCGTCCGGTTGCCGCTGCAGAAGGAGGACGGCACCCCGATGACGGTCGTGGTGACCGGCTCGGTGCCCGGCTTGACGCGCAACGAGGGCAACGAGGCCGTCGAACGCCTGGGCGGTCGCTCCTCGGGCTCGGTGTCGAAGAAGACGGACCTGGTGGTCGTCGGCGAGGGCGCGGGCTCGAAGGCGGCCAAGGCCGAGGGCCTGGGCGTGGAGATCATGCCGGCCGAGACCTTCGCCGAACTCCTGCGTACGTCGGGCCTCTGACCCCTCCGCCACCCGTCGTCGGAGCCTTCGCCGCTGAGACCTCCGCCCGCGTCGAGGGGCGCGGTGCTCTGGCGCGGCTGTGCCTCAGCGCGCCGCGTCGTGGCGCGCGGTGCCCTGGCCTCCCGTGCCTTGGCGCGCGGTGCTCCGGCCTCTGTGCCTTGGCGCGCGGTGCTCCGGCCTCCGTGTCGCGTCGCGCCGTGTTCTAGCCTCCGTGCCCTGGCGCGCCATGTGCCGGCGTGCCGAGCTCTGCTCTCCCGTGCCGTGCTCTGTCTCCCGTGCCGTGCTCTGGTCTCCCGTGCCGTGCTCTGGTCTCCCGCTGCCGCGCCCGCGCCCGTGCCCGCGCCCGTGCCGTGCCGTGCCGCGCCCGTGCCGGGCCGCACCCGTGCCGGGCCGCACCCGTGCCGGGCCGCGCCCGTGCCGGGCCGTGCCGTGTCCGTGCCGTGCCCGTGCCGGGCCGTGCCGTGCCCGTGCCGTGCCGTGTCCGTGCCGTGCCCGTGCCGGGCCGTGCCGTGCCCGTGCCGTGCCGTGCCGGGCTGGGCCCGTGCCCGTGCCGGGCTGGGCCGGGCCCGTGCCGTGCCGTGCCGGGCCCGTGCCGTGCCGTGCCGTGCCGGGCCGGGCCCGCGCCGCGCCGTGCCGTGCCGTGCCGGGCCCGCGCCGTGCCGTGCCGGGCCGGGCCCGCGCCGTGCCGTGCCGGGCTGGGCCCGCGCCCGTGCCGTGCCTGTGCCGTGCGTCGCGGCGCGCTCCCGCGCCTCGGCACCCCGTCATCTCGCGCTCCGGCCTAATAGTGCGGTCACGCTGGCCATGGTTTTGCACCTCCCCTTCTCGCACGATCGGGCCGTGACCTCGTCGGTTGTCGCCCGCTCACAATCTCTCTACACTGTAGAGAGATTTCATCACGGGAGGTGCCAGTGCGGGTTAGTTCGTCTGCGGTGTCGTTCAACGTCGGTGATGCGGCGGCGTCTAGTGCGTTCCTCCGGGAGCACTTCGGCTTTCGGGAGGAGATGGCGGCCGATGGGTTCGCGTCGCTGACCCGGGACGACGTCGGGCTCAACGTCATCTTCCTGCGGTGCGGGCTGCCGACGCTGCCGGAGGAGCAGCGTGATGTGCGGGCCGCCGGGGTCATTCTCGCGTTCGTCGTCGACGACCTCGAAGGGGAGTTGGAGCGGCTGGAGCGGGCCGGTGTTGCGATCACGATGCCGCTGACCGTGGAGGAGTGGGGCGAGCGGGCCTTTCAGGTGCGGGACCCCAACGGCGTCATCGTTCAGCTCGTCGACTGGAACGGTGCGCCGGTCACCTGAGAGAGCCGTTCCGCCCTGTGCGTCCCAGGGCCGTGGGCGACAAAAGTGTGTGCGCCCGGGTCATGGGCGGACGAAGGTCTGTCCCTGAGTCCCGGGCGGACGGAGGTCTGTGTCCCTGGCCCTGGGCGGGCGGGGGTCTGTGTCCCTGAGCCGTGGGGGCTAGCGCCTGGGCCGTGGGGGCTAGCGCCTGGGCCGTGGGGGCTAGCGCCTGGGCCGTGGGGGCTAGCGCCTGGGCTGTGGGGAGATAACGGTCCCTGAGCCGTAGAGGATGGCCTGTGCCTGGGTCGTGGGAGATAACGCCTGGGCTGTGGGAGATAACGCCTGGGCCGTGGGCGGTGGAGGCTGGGCCGTCGGCGGAGGTCTGTGCGTCTCGGGCCTGAACGGAAGACTGTGCCGGGAAACTAGCGCGCCGCCGTCGAATCCCTGTGCGGGGTCGGCGGCGGCACGGTCGTCTTTCAGTGGGTAACTTTCCAGACCCAGACGTCGACCATGTGCTTCCCGGGGCCGAAGAACTGGTCCGCGGTCTGGTGTACCGCCTCGCTGTTGTTGTGCTGGTCCGGCAGCACCAGGTAGTCCGCCTGCCAGTAGGCCAGGTCGGCCTTTGCCTGGGCGAGCTGGTCCGGGGCGATATGCGGCACCGTGCCGTCGTTCGCCGCCGTGTTCAGGATCTGCATCGTCGGGCGGGTGTGCGGGCCGAACATGGCGGCCTTCTTCGGGTCGTTGTCGTCCGGGACCAGGAAGTAGCCGCCCGCGATGCGGAAGTCCAAGCCCGCGCCCTCGGTGGACCAGCGCATCACGTCCAGGCCCTCGAACCAGCCCATCGGGATGCCCACGACGATCGAGTTCTCCGGGATCTCCGCGCGCCAGGCATTGGTGCTGAAGAACGCGGGGATCGGGGAGCGCGGGGCGGCCGGCTGCGGGGTGGGTACGAGGGGTACCAGGGCGATGATCAGGGCCACCGCCCACAGCCAGCGGGCCGCCGGGGTCGTCTCCTCGAGCTCGGGACGCCTGTCCGTCTTGACGGCCACCGCGCCTTCGGACTTTTCCGGCATCGCCGACGACTCGGCGGCGAGCACGCCGCGCGGGTCGGGCCGGTCGGGGGCGGGGGAGTCGTCGGGGTCGGGTCCGGAGGGCTCGGCGGGGGGTTGGGGGCTTCCGGCGGTACCGCCAAAGGGGGTTGAACCGGCGACGGCGGGTGCCGGGAGGCCGACGACATAGCGGTCGATCAGGAGCGCGAGCATCACGCCCAGCAGCGGGGCGATCACCAGGCCCAGTCGCGTCGGCACGACGGAGTCGAAGAGCGGCAGCTCGTGGACCCACTTCCAGGGGCCGTGCCAGGAGGTGTCGGCGCCGTCGTACTTGATCACCGTGCCCAGTGACAGCAGGGCGAACACGAGCGCCGTGATGAACAGCGCGCGGGCGGCCCGCTGTCGCCACAGGGCCACGGTTCCGGCCAGTACCAGGCCCAGCAGCGGCCAGCCGAAGAACGTGTTCTCCTCGGTCGCGCCGCCCATCTTCTCGATCACCGACAGATCATCGGGCGCGAGGATGGAGCGGCGGCTGAACTCCTTGAACGAGGCGAGGTCGCTGGAGAAGCCGTGCACGAAGTCGGGCAGGCCGTGGTACGCCTGCGGGCCGAAGAACTGGTGGTAGAGCGGCACGGCGAGCAGTACGCCGGCGGCCACCGCGCCCACCAGCAGGGCCGGCAGCGCCGTGCGGACCGTCGGGAGGTACTCGCGCGGGTGCAGGTACGCCAGGAGGAAGATGAACATGGCGACCGCGGTGAGGAAGAGGATCTCCTCGTTGATGAAGCACTGGTAGAGCACCACGGCGCCCAGGACCAGGCCGCGGCGCACCGCGGGGCCGGGCTCGCGCAGGCGCAGGACGTTCCAGACGATGAAGGGGATCAGGAACTGCCCGGCGATGTTGGGGTGTCCGGTGCTCTGCGAGATCATCGAGGGGGCGAAGCCGCAGAAAAGCCCACCGACGTACGCGGCGGCCCGCGATGTGACAACATGCCGGGAAAGAATGTAATACCAAGCGGCCGCGGTGCCGGCGAGGGCGATGGTGTCGATGAGCACAAACGTGACGCCGGCGCCGAACAGTAACGTGATCGGTGCCAGCGGTAGTGCCAGGCCGAGAACGGAAGTGTTCGCCATGAGATTGACACCCACAGGCGCATTCAGCTGATCGGTGAAGAACGGGTTGTCACCGTGAGTGAAGAGGCGTGCCGCATGCGTCAGCACCCACTCGAAGAAGATCTGGTCCTGGTTGTTGTCGGCAAACATCCGGCCCTGTGGATCGGCCCACAGGTGCTGGAGCACCAGCACGGCGCCCACGACATAAGTGAGCAGCGCAACCGCCGTGACCCGGACCTCGCGGGTCTTCTCCCCGAATTTCACGGTGACACCATAGTTGCCGTCCGAAGTGCGGCGTAGGGGCTGGCGGGGGACTATCAACGCCGATACACTACGCCAGTTCTGCCAGACATGATCAGTATTCACGTAGGGGTGCAGAGTGCCGAATCCGGACGCGGCAATCCTCGGAGACCAGGCCATCCAGTCGGAGGTGCTCGAGGGCCTGGCGATGGCGAAGAACCACCGCAAGTGGTTCGTGGCGTTCGCGACGCCGTTCCTGGGCGATCATCCGATCGAGGTCTCCGCCGGTCTTGGTGACTACGCCGCGGAGTGGCTCGAGCACACCTCGAAGATGACGCTCACCGAGGCCGAGCACAGCCGCATCGTCGCTCTCAAGGAGCGTTTCGCCGACAATCCCGGCGTCAGCGTGCGCGAGCTGTTGCTGCCGAGCGACGTGAGCGCGGACCACAGCGCCGCGATCTCGTACAACGTGCTCGAGCACATCGACGACGACATCGGCGGGCTGCGCACCATGCGCTCGCTGGTCCGCCCGGGCGGCTACGTGATCAACGTGGTCCCGGCGTTCCCGTTCGCGATGGGCCCGGCCGACATCGCCACCGGGCACGTGCGTCGTTACACCAAGAAGACGATGCGCGCGGCCATGGACGCGGCCAACCTCGAGATCGTCAAGCTGCACTACGCCAACTCGCTGGGCCTCATCGGGTACTACGTGTCGACCTGCCTCCTCAAGCAGATGCCCGGCCCCGGCCCGATGGTCAAGTTCTACGACACCACGGTCGCCCCGCTGACCCGGCTCATGGAGCGCGGCTTCCGCCCGCCCTTCGGCCAGTCGGTGATCGCGATCGGCCGCCGCCCGCTCGAGGGCTGACGGCCGCGGCCCCGGACCGGGGCGCTCATCTCCTGCCCCAGGGCGTGCGAAGCCCTGGGGCATGCGCCGCGCGGTGGTCTGCCACCCGCGGCGTTTGTCGTTTCCGGCTCTCTCGCCCCAGGGCGTGCAAAGCCTTGGGGTATGCGCCGCGCGGTGGTCTGCCACCCGCGGCGTTTGTCGTTTCCGGCCGATTTGTGATGCGTCCGGTTCACCCGGAAAATCCCCCTTCGCGCCGCCCTCTGCGTGGGCCCGGACTCGCCTTGCGTGGCCGCCTTTCCCGCCGCTGATTTCGAGCCGGCTTACAGCACATTCGGCTCCGTCATACAAAATCATGAAATGTCCGAAATGTCGTGGCGCGCAGCGCCCGACATTTCGCTCAAACCCACGAACCGAACGGCTCGAGAAATCGGCCTGAACGGTGGCAATCCAAAAGGCGGCGAAAACGGAAAGGCGAACCGGAAGCGGTACCGTCGGGCCCGTGCCCACCCGCCTGCGCCGGCTCGTGCTGCCCGTGTTCTGCGCCGCAATCGGGCTGCTCGCGTTCTGGCTGGGAACGGTCGAGGGGTACGGCTTCGTGCGCTGGACCGGCCTGGTCGTGATCGGCCTGTCGGCCCTCGGCGCGGTCTTCGTGCTCATCGAGGACCGGCTCCCGGGCGCGCACGGCGCCGGAGTCACCGCCGCCGACCTGCGCCCGCTCGCCGCCACCCGCGCCGAGCTCGCGGCCCGGCTCGGCTGGGAGGTGCGCAACAGCGACGCGCGCCTGCTGGACTGGGCCCGTACCGGCCTGCTGGCCGACGGCGGCGAGCGCCGGGCCAACCACGTGCTGACCGGCGTGCGGCACGGGCTGCGGTTCGCGGTGTTCGAGTACGTCCGCCGCCGCCCCGGCGACGACGGCCCCGTCGGCACCACCGTGTGGATGGTGCTGCTGCCCGAACCGGTCCCGCCCTTCGAGCTCTGGCGCGATCCGCCGCACGCCGACCGGGCCGCCTACCGGCCCCTCGCCCCCGGCTGGTCATTCCGGGCCCCTCATCCCGCGGTGGTACCACCCGTGCTCACCCGAACCGCACTGGCCCGTCTGGAGGAGGGCGGCCTGGTCCACCTGCAGGCGGAGGGCCCGACGCTGATCACCCACCGCCCCGGGTTCGCCTCGGCCGGCGGCGCCCAGTTCATCGTCGTGCGGGACGTCGAGCGCCTGCTGGCCGTCGCCCAGGCGCTGCCGGCCGCATGAACCGTGCGCGCACGGGCGGTGTGAGCCTGCGCCGTGCGCGCACGGGTGGCGTGAGCGTGCGCCGTGCGCGCACACGGGCGGTGTAGGCGTGCGCTGTGCGCGCACGGGCGGTGTGAAACCGTGCGCCGTGCGCGCACGGGCCGTGTGAGCGTGCGCCGTGCGCGCACACGGGCGGTGTAGGCGTGCGCCGTGCGCGCACACGGGCGGTGTAGGCGTGCGCCGTGCGCGCACGGGCGGTTGAAACCGTGCGCCGTGCGCACACGGGTGGCGTGAATCCGCGCTCACACGGGCGGTGCGACGAAGCGCCACGCGGCCGGGACGACGCGCCAGGAGTACTCGGTGAACGGGCCCGTCAGCTCCCCATCGGCGTTGACGTGGAACGCGTCGCCGGTGATGTGCACCTCACGGGCCCTCACGTGCAGCACGTCGTCGCGGGACGGGTGGTCGCCGCGGCGCAGGGCCAGGGCGTACCCGGCCCGGGCGAGCGGACCGACGGCGAACGACACCGTGAGGTCGGCGAGCCCGTCGGCCGGGTCGGCGTCCGGGCCCAGGCGCCCGGTACCCCCGGCGATCGTCGGGGCATTGGACAACCCGGCCATGAGCACCCGGTGCCGGCCCCGGGCCACGACCCGCCCGTCGGCGCGGACCCGCAGCCGCCAGCCCTTCGCCGTGAACCCGGCCAGCACCGCGCCGATCGGGAACGCGGCGACGCGCAGCCGGCGCTTGAGCGGCAGCGCCCGCCGGGCCGCCTCCGCCCCGGCGCCCACGTGGACCGCGTTGACCACGACGCCGTCGCGGCCGGAGACGATCAGGTCCATCGGCCGCGGCGTGCCGGCGAGCGCCACCCGGGCCGCCGCCGCCGGATCGTCGACGGGGATCCCGGTACCGCGGGCGAAGTCGTTGCCCGTGCCCAGCGGAATGAGCGCCACCTCGCACCCCGCGGCCTCGCCCCGGCGCCACAGCACGCTGAGCGCGGTGTGCAGCGACCCGTCACCGCCGACGACGACGAGCCGCCGTCCGTCCCGGCGGCCGAGAACCCGCTCCATGTCGTCGTCGGCCCGGCAGGTGGCCAGCTCGACGTCGGCGCCGCCGCGCAGCACGTCGAGCACGGCGCCGACGGTGTCGGCCCCGGTACGCCCGGCGCGTTCGTTCGTCACGACCAGCACGCGGCCCACGATAAGGCCGCGGCCCGGCCCGCGCTCGTCGGCGACGCTCAGGGCGCCGGGGTCCAGCCGAGGGCCGGGCCCAGCCGCGTCGCGATGTCGGTCAGGATCTGCACGTAGTCCTCGTGCGCGAACGTGAACGGCAGGGCGAAGGCGACCTCGTCGATCTCGCGGAAGGCCGCGTGGGCGTGCAGGCGCTCCGCGATCTCCGCGGACGAGCCGACCAGGTCCGGGGCGAACATCAGGCGCGCCGGGCCCTGCGGTGCGGCCGTGCGCGGCGTGCGTTTGGCGGCGTACTCGAGGTACCTCTCCCGCTGCTCCGGCGTCGCGCTGTCGGTAGGGATGACGACGAGGCCCTGCGACACCCGGGCCCGGGCGCCGTCCGGGTGGGCCGCGCGGAACGCCCGGACGTGGGCGAGCTGGATCGCGGCGAAGTCGGGCGCCGGGTCGTCGGGGTCCTCGGCCTTCACGACACTGCTGGTGAGCAGGTTCATGCCGTGCTCGCCGGCCCACTGGGCCGAGCGCAGACTGCCGCCGCCGTACCACATCCGCGCGCGCAGACCCGGCGAGTGCGGCTCCACGCGGCGCGAGAACACCTCGAAGCCCTCGGTGCCGTCGAAGTCGCTGGCCGGCTCGCCCGCGACGAAGGACAGGAGGCGCTCGACCCGCGCGTACGTGAAGTCCTCGGCGTCGGCGGTGTCGGGATAGAGCGCGGCCCGGACGTGCTCGTACTGCATCGGCGGCCCGACGCTGATCCCGGGGTTGAGCCGGCCACCGGACAGCAGGTCGACGGTGCCCAGGTCCTCGGCCAGCCGCAACGGATTCTCCCAGCCCAGCGGCGTGACCGCCGTGCCCAGCTCGATCCGCGCCGTGCGCTGCGCGGCCGCGGCGAGCACGGTCAAGGGCGAGCTGATGCCGTACTGCAGGTGCCGGTGCCGCAGCCAGGCGCTGTCGAAGCCGAGGCGCTCCCCGAGCGCGATGACCTCGAGTGTGGACTCGTGTCCGGCCGCCGGGTCGGCGGGGTCGAACAGACCGATGGTGAGAAAGCCCAGCTTGTGCAGGGGCTGGCCGGCTGCCGGCATCGCGTGCTCCTCGAGTGTTTCATGTGGACGGTGCGAGGGGTATGCATCGGTCGTCCCGAACCCCCATCCCCGGAGGCTGTCATGTCGGCTCAGGCCGTGCTCTACCTCATCGCCATCATCCTGCTCGTCGTCGCCGCGCTGCCGGTTCCGGTGCGTGGCGTGAATCTCGCGTGTCTCGCCGGCGCCTGCGCGCTGCTGGCGTACGCCTGGCCGACCCTGACGGCCTGATCGGCGTCCCGGGTGCGGGGTAGGCTGCCGGCCGTGCGACTCACGGTCATGGGCAACGCCGGCGCCTACCCCGGCCCGGCGGCCGGCCGCGTCCTCGGGCCGGGCGGTGCGGCGTGAGCCCGTCGCCCCGCGAGCACGCGGTCGCGCAGTACGCCGCCACCGACGGCCGGCTCGCGGCCCGGATCGCGCTGCACCAGGGGTACAGCACGAATCCGCAGGCCTGGTTCGCGTGGCTCGCCGAACGCCTGCCCCGGGCCGGCGACGTCCTCGAGGCCGGCGCGGGTACGGGCGCGCTGTGGGAGCACGCCGGCACCGAAGACCCGGCGACGCTGACGCTCACCGACTTCTCCGCCGCCATGTGCGCGCGGCTGCGCCGGTTTCCGGCCGCCCGGGTGGTGCGGGCCGACGTGACGCGGCTGCCCTTCGCCGCCGGGAGCTTCGACGTGGTCGTGGCCAACCACATGCTGTACCACCTCGACGACCCCGGCGCCGGCCTGCGCGAGCTCGCCCGGGTCCTGCGCCCCGGCGGCCGGCTCGCCGCGTCGACCAACGGGCCCGGCCACCTCGCGGAGCTCGACGCCCTCGGCCCCGCCGTCGGCCGCCCCGAGACCCGGGTGGGTACGCGGCTCAGCGCCTTCGACGCCGAGTCGGGCCCGCCGCTCGTCGCGCGCCACTTCGCCGGGGTCGCGGTCGAGCCCTACCCGTGCGACCTGAGGGTGCCCGAGCCCGAGCCGATCCTGGCGTACCTCGACAGCCTGGCCGACACCCCGCTCACCGCGCCGGAGCGGGCGGCGGCCACGGCGCTGGTGCGGGCCCGCATCGCCGCGGAGGGCGCCTTCACCGTCGCCAAGCGGACCGTGCTCATCACCGCAACCCGGCCGTAAATCCGCGATACTCGTCTATGTGGCCAAGGAGCCGGGGTCGCCGTCGCTGCGCAGGTGGGTGCTGCTCGGCCTGCTCGCTCTCGGCGCCGGGATGGTGCTGCTGACCCTGCTGGTGGCGGGGGTCGCCGCCGTCGCGCTCGTCGACCGGCTCGAGGGGCCCGAGGTCTGGAACCGCTGGTCCGAGATCGGCGACTCGTTCGGCGTGCTCAACGGCGTGGTGTCGGGCCTGGCCTTCGCGGCGCTCATGGCCACGCTGTGGTTCCAGTCGCGGGAGCTGTCGCTGCAGCGCTTCGAGCTGCGCATGCAGCGCGACGCGATCCGGCAGTCCGGCGAGGAGCTGCGCCGCACCGCCGACGCCGGGATGCGGAACCTGCACTTCGAGCTGCTCAAGATGAGCATTCAAGACGCCGCGCTCGCCGATGTCTGGCCCGATCCGGTCCCGACGAGTGACGAGACGCGCCGCCGGCAGCTGCTGTATGCGAACCTGGTGTTTCAGCACCTGGCGTTGTCCATGACCCTCGCCGAACACACCGACGACGAGGCCCGCGAGGCCCTTCGTTACATCTTCGAGAGTGAGCTCATGCGCGAGTACTGGCTGCTTGCCGCGCCGGCGCGGCGCAAGACGCAGGTCTCCGGCTCCGGCCCGTCGCGCATGAGCCGGCTCGCCGACGAGGTGCTGGCCGAGTTCTCCGCGACGCGACCCGGGGCCGAGCAGCAGCCGGGCTGAACCCGGCCGCGGCCCGGCCCCGGGCCTCAGGCGGCCCGGCCCCGGGCCTCAGGCGGCCCGGCCCCGGGCCTCAGGCGGCCGGGATGTCGGGCCCGGCGAACACCAGCGTCGACCTGGTGATGACCACGATCCGCTCGTACGGCGCGAGACCCGCGTCCGCGGGCAGCAGTTTCCTCAGCTCCTCGGTGCGGTCGGTACCGATCACCGCGAAGTCGCCGTCGCTGAGTTCGAAGATGTCCGGGCAGGTCGTCTCCGTGACGCTGCCGCGCCGCCCGGGGGGCAGGCCGATCCGTTTGACGATCGAGGGTGTCTTGGTCTCCATGGCTGCTGCGAGCTCCTGTTTGCGGTTGGGAAGGGCCCGGTCGTGCGGCCGGACGTGATCTTCTAGGTGATCGCGCGGCCCGGATCCCACGGCCGGGCGGCACATCCGTACCTGTGACTCACGTCACACAGGGCGCCCGTGGGTTGGGTGCGGACCGGCGACCTACGAGTTCGCAGGTCACCAAAACGACCCACGCTGAGGCCGATCCCACGACGATCCAGACCTCGCCGAATCTATTGACTTTTATTGATTGCCGAGGGCGTCAATCCATGGAGTCATCCGAAGGCAGTTTCGAGGATGTCGCGAACCCGCTGGGATCGGAGCCGAGGGGGCACCGCCACTGGGACGCGGCTTCCGGGCCGAGGGTCGGGCACGCCGGTGACCACATCGAACTGGAGGACATACCCGCGCTGGTGCAGGCCGGCGCCGAGAAGGGGGAGGTGCTGTGGCGTCGACTCGAGAACGACCGCTTCCAAGGCATCTGGTACGACATGACCGAGATCGCGCTGGCGGACTACCTGGCGCCCACGGTGTCGGGCGTGGTCGCCACCGGCCGGATCGCCGTCCTATGCCGCGAGCGGGGCCGCCCGCTCAAGGGGTTCAGCGCCGTCCGGCTCGGCCGTGACGGCATCCGGGATCTCGTGTCCTCGACGATCGCGCACGGACTCGTGCGTTTCCGCGTGCTGGCGCTGGCGGGCTCGGGCTGGAGCTGTCAACGCAACGCCGCCATGACGACGTACGCCTTCGAGCTGTGCGTCGGCGAGTTCCCGAACATCTACAACGCCTGGGACCGGGCCCGAGCGCGCGAGCCGGGGCCGGTCGTGTCCCTGGACGCCGTGCGCGACACGCCGTACACGGACGCCGCCGAGGAGCGGCCCGGCGAAGTCATCCAGCGCCTGCTCCCCGACACCAGCGACGAACTGGCCGAGATCGTGGACCTCCGCTACGGGCAGGGCCTCGATCTGGGTCAGATCGCCACCAGAACCGAACGATCGCCACGCGCGATCGAGGGCTTGCTCTACCGCCTCAAGGGGCGGCTGAAGGAAATCCTTCCCGACCGTGGAGCCCGACCGCAAAAGAGGAACCATGAGCAATAACCACAGTCCCGACACCTCACAGGACGGGCGGGCGGCCGACGCGCCGCCCGCCCCGGACCCCGACGCCCGGGCGCTGCGCCTGGCGGGCCCGAGCACGGTGGCGACCGTCGCGGTCGCCGCCGCGCACGGGCGGTCCGGTGACCCGTACCACCTCGCCTACCTGGCCGCGCTGCGCCGCCTGGCCGGCCGGTCCCGCCGGGACCAGCGCGCGGGGGTGGAACAGATGATCGTGCTGCTCGGCCACGCCGGCCACGCCGGCGCCGCCCGGGCGGCGCTCGACGAGTTCATCGCGGGGTCGCTGACGCGGGCGGGCGACACGTCGACGGTGGGGCTCGCCCGCGCGCTCACCGCGCTCGAGGAGCCGGTGGAGCGGGGGCCCGAGCCCCCGCCCGGCCCCGCCGAACCCCGCCGCGCGACGCTGCGCCGGCTGTGGGCCATGGTCGGCATCCTGCGCCGCGGGGTGCGCCAGGAGCGGGCGATGTTCGCGGTCGCGGTCGCCGGCAGCCTGCTGTACTCGACCCTGACCGTCGGGATGGCGTATGCGCTGTACCGCTGGTACCTGACCGCCGGCGCCGGTCCGGTCGGCTCCTGGTCGCTGGCCCTGTCCGGCGTCGCCGTCGCCGCGCTGCTGGTCGGCCGGGCCGTCGGGCAGTTCGCCCAGCGGCTCGGCGCGCGGGTGGTGCAGATCCGGCTGCGGGCGCGGTACCAGCGGCTCGTCGCCGACGACTACGTCGACCTGTCGATGCGGTGGCACCGCCGCCACCCGGCCGGCGCGCGGATCGGCACGGCCCGCTCCGACACCGAGAACGCGTGGCGGCCCGTCGCCGCGCTGCCGGTCGCGGCCGGCGGCGCGGTCATCGTCGCCGCGACCCTGGCCGCCCTGGTCCGGCTCGATCCGCGGGTCGCGGGGGTCGGCGTCGTGCTGCTGGTCGCGCTGCTCGGCGCGAACCTCGCCTACCTGCTCGTCGTCAACCCGTACGTCGCCCGGGCCAAGGCGATGCGGGCCGAGGTCTTCGCGCTCAGCGGCGGCCTCGGCCAGTCCTCGCGGCGCCGGGAGCGCTTCGAGCGGGCGTCGGCCCGGCTGCGCGGCGCCGTGCTCCGGGTCCGCACCGTCCGCTCGGTGTTCGACCCGCTCATCGCCGCGCTGCCCGCCTTCGCCGGCCTGGCCGTCGTCGGCATCCTGGCCCTCGACGGCCGGACGGGCGCCGACGGGCGCCTGCTGGCCTCGCTGTTCCTGTTCACCGTGATCGCCTCGCCGGTGCGCAGCGCCGGCGCCCTGCTGGCCGAGCTGGCCGGCGGTGCGCCGGCGGTCCAGCGCCTGGAGCACGTCCTGTCGGCGGGCGAGCGCATGACCTACGGGGCGGGGTCCGCCCGCCCGTCCGCGCTCCCGGCGCCGCGGACGTCACCGGGCCTGATCTCCGGCGGCCGGCGGGCCGGGGCGCCGGCCGCGATGTCGTTCGAGTCGGTGACGGTCGCCGAGGACGAGCTCCGGCCGATCCTGCGCGACGTGACGCTCGAGCTCGGCCGCGGCCGGCTGATCGCGGTCGTCGGCGCGTCCGGCGCCGGCCGGTCGGCGTTCGCGATGCTCGCTGCGCGGCGGTTCGACCCCGACCTGGGCACCGTCCGCCTCGGCGGCACCGACCTGCGCTCACTGCGCCCGGAGGTGCTCGACGAGGCGATCGCGTTCGTGCCCGCCGCGCCGCACCTGTACGACGGCACCGTGCGCAGCACCGTCGCGCTCGGCCGCGAGCGGGTGAGCGACCAGGAGGTGTGGCGGGCGCTGCGGGCGGTGAAGGAGGACCGGTTCGTGGCGCGGCTGGCCACCGGGATCGACAGTCCCGTGCGCGCCGGCGGCGTCCGGTTCTCCCGGCGGCAGTACCGCCGGCTGCTCGTGGCGGGTGCGCTCGCCGGACGCCCGCAGCTGCTGGTGCTCGACGCCGACGGCGACGAGTTCGACGCCGGGCTGCTCGGGTCGATCCGGCGGTACCACGACGCCACGATCCTCGTCGTCACCGAGCAGGCCCAGGCGATCCGCTCGGCCGACGAGGTCGTCTACATCGACGCGGACGGGTCGATCGTCGCCCAGCCGCACATGACGCTCATGCGGACCAACCTGGCGTACCGGCGGCTGTTCCGCGGCTACCCGGGCCCGTCGGGGCCGCCCCGCAGGCCGGGCGACGGGCCGCGCCGCTCGACCGACGCGCTGTCCGCGCCGCCGAACCGCGCGTACGTGCGGCAGGGGCCGATCGAGTTCCTCGCCGCCGCGGCCGGCACCGCCTCGAGCGTCGTGCTCGCCGGGCCCCGCCCCGCCGGCCCGGCGGGCGATCCGGCGCGGAAGGTGGAGACGTGCTGACCCGGGCCCGGCGCCGCCCGCGGGGCGTGTGGTCGGCGGTGCCGCTGGGGGCCGGCCTGCTGCTCACCTGCGTGCTCGCGCTGGTCACGGTGGTCGGCCGGTTCGTCGTGCCGGTCGTCCTGCAGCAGGTGCTCGACGGCGGCCGGCTGGTGCCCCGCATGTCGGGCGCCCCCGCCGTGTGGTGGACCGTCGGCGTCGGCGCGCTCGTCGTCGCCGGGTCGGTCGGCGCCGCGTTCCTGCTGCACAGCCGGATGGCCCGGCGCAGCGAGATCCTGCTCGACGTCATGCGGCGGCGCGCGTTCCGGGTGAAGGCGCCCGACCCGGAGTCCCGGGACCGCACGGTCGCCGAGGCGGTCGACCACGTCGAGCACGTCAGCCAGTTCGTGCGCTGGTCCGGCCCGGCGCACCTGACCAACGGCGCGGCCCTGGCCGTCGCGGCCGCGGTGATGTTCGTGTACTCCTGGGCGCTGGCCGCGGCCGTCGTGCTCGCCTTCGTGCTGCTCGTGGTCACCCAGCGCCGGTTCGCCCGGCGGCAGGCGCGGTTGCGCAGGTCGCTGCAGGAGCTGGGGGAGCGCGTGCAGGCGCGGATCGTCGAGCTGGTGAGCCGGGCCGAGGACGGCTCGATCCGGGCGCTGCGGCTGCGCGCCGCCGCGGACCTCACCGCCGTGTCCCGGGACCGGGACCGGGAGGAGCTGCGGTCGGCCCGGCTCGACGCGGCGGGCTCGGCCTCGGCCGAGCTCGCCGTGGCCGCCGCCGTCGTGCTCACGGTCGTCGGCGGCGCGGTGCTCGGCCGCATGGGCGACATCTCGGAGGGCCGTCTCGCGGCGTTCGTCCTGGTGCTGATGACCGCGGTGGCACCGGCCCAGGCGGTCGTGGCCGGCCTGGTCGAGGAGCAGCGGGCCGCGATCGGCTGGCGGCGCGTCCTCGGCGCGATCCGGCAGCGCTCCTGGGCGCCGGTGGCGATCCTGGCCCGCCCGGCCCGCCGTCGGCTCTAGCGCGACCGGCCCGCGGCCCCGCCGGATCGGCGGCGGGGCCGCGGGTGTGTGCGAGCCGCCGGGCCGGCGTCGTGGGCGTGGGCGAGGTTCACCGCTTGACGGCGTCGTAGGAGACCCGGGCCGCCCCGACGGTCGGCAGGTGCTCCGCCGCCCACGTGCTCAGCTGCGCGAACAGCGGTCCCAGGCTCCGCCCGAGCGGGCTGATCTCGTACTCGACCCGCGGCGGGATCTCCGGTGTGTAGGTGCGGATGACCAGCCCGTCCCGTTCCAGCTGGCGCAGCCGCTGCGTGAGCACCTTCGCGGTGACGCCGCCGATGCGGCGTTCGAGCTCGCTGAAGCGCTGGCGGCCGTGCTCCTGCAGCGACCACAGGATCGGCGTCGTCCAGCGGCTGAACACGATGTCGACCACCGGCGCGATCGGGCAGGCCTGCTCCGGCGGGGTTTCGCTATCCCAGTTCATAGCCACTTTCCTCTAGGTACCTACTACCTTAATGATGCTAGCTTTCCGGAAGCCACCAGGAAAGGGAGCACATCATGATCGTGGTCATCGGGGCGACCGGAAACGTCGGACGTCCACTCCTCGCCGCCCTGCCGGACGCCCGGCCGGTGTCGCGCCGCACGGGCGCCGACCTCGCCGACCCGGCGAGCCTGCGCCCGGCGTTCGCCGGAGCCGAGGCGCTGTTCCTCATGGTCCCGGGGGCCGGCGGGCACCTCGACACGCCGGCCATCCTCGGCGAGGCGAGCGCGGCCGGCATCAAGCGGATCGTCCTGCTGTCCTCGCAGGCCGCCGGCACGCGGCCCGGCTGGCCGTCGCACGCCCCGCTGCGCACCCTCGAAGACCGGGTGAAGGACGCGGTCCCGAGCTGGACCGTGCTGCGGCCCGGCGGCTTCGCCAGCAACGCGTTCGGCTGGGCCGAGTCGGTCCGGGCGGGGCGCACGGTCGCGGCGCCGTACGCCGACGTCGCCCTGCCCATCGTCGACCCGGACGACATCGCCGCGGTCGCGGCCGCCGCGCTGCTCGACGAGCGGCACGCGGGCCGCACGTACGTGCTCACCGGCCCGGAGGCGACCACCCCGCGGCAGCGGGCCCAGGCGATCGGCGAGGCGATCGGCGCGCCGGTCGAGTTCGTCGAGCAGTCCCCCGAGGAGGCCCGGGCGCAGTTGCTCGGGTTCATGCCCGAGGTGGTCGCCGACGGTACCCTCGCCATCCTCGGCACCCCGGAACCGCAGGAGCGGGCGGTCAGCCCCGACGTCGAGCGGGTGCTGGGGCGCCCGGCGGGGACGTTCGCGGCGTGGGCCCGCCGAAACGCCGCCGCCTTCCGGTAGGCAACCGTGCAGTGGTACGTGATGGTTGTGCAGGTCAGAGGCCGATCAGGCGATGTCGTATGACCGACTTGCCGATCATGTGTCCGGCGGGCAACGGGTACAAAAAAGGAGGAACGCCGGTTGCTCTCGAATAGGGGTCTGTAGCCGATGGCTGGCATGGTGCCGTTCACCAACAACTACTCGGACCACTCGACCCGCGAGGGGTACCAGTTCGAGTTCAACTGCATGCGGTGCGGGAACGGGTACTCCTCCTCGTTCCAGCACTCCGTCACCGGCTTCGGCGGCCGCCTGCTGCGCATCGGCGGCGACCTGCTCGGCGGCGACATCGGCAACAAGGCCGCGCAGGTCGGCTGGGACGCGGAGTGGATGCGCGACGGCGTGCGCGGCTCGACCCGCGACAAGGCCCTGGCCAAGGCGGCCGAGGAGATGCAGTCGCACTTCACCCAGTGCCACCGCTGCGGCCAGTGGGTGTGCCAGCAGGTCTGCTGGAACCACGAGCGCGGCCTGTGCACCAGCTGCGCCCCGCGCCTCGACCAGGAGATCGCCGGCATGCAGGCGTCGGCCCAGGTCAACCAGCTGCACGAGCAGATCAACCAGGTCAACTGGACGCAGGGCGTCAACTACCGCGACCAGGCGGTGGGCCGGTGCCCGTCGTGCATGAACGAGACCGGTGGCGGCAAGTTCTGCCAGCATTGCGGCACCCCGCTCGCGGCCGCCCCGGCCCAGCAGAAGCGCTTCTGCGGCAACTGCGGGACACCGGCGACGCCGGGCGCGATGTTCTGCGCCGAGTGCGGCACGTCGACGGCCTGACGTGCAGTACCGGCTCATCGCCGACGGCGGTGCCCTGCTCGACGAGGGCGGCGGCACCGCCGAGATGGCCGGCGGGGCACTGGTCGTGACCCCCGAGCGGGGCGCCGTGCTGCGCGTCGCGCCCGGGGACGTGGTGGAGATCCAGGAGCCGCAGCCGTACGTCGTGCTGCTCACGCTCTCCGACGGCGCCCGGCTCGAGCTGAGCCGCATCGGCGTGATGCGCACCCAGCTGCTCGCCGAGCTGTCCGAGGCGCGGGTCGCCGACACCGAGCGGGTGCTGCTCCTCGACGGCGTCGGCAAGGCCGAGGCGTTCCCCGGGTGGGCCGACGGCTCCCCGGCCGAGCTGCGCCTCTACGACGACGCGCTCGTGGTCGTCCCCGCCGCCGGGCTCGCCGAGAAGATCCCGTACGCGTTCGTCAAGGGCGTCTCGACCGACAGCAGCGGGTACACCATAAATTTGCAGGTTCCGGGCCGGCCGCCGATCGTCGTCGGGCGGCTCGCCCGGCGCACCAGCGAGTTCCTCGACCTGCTGCGCGCCCGCACCGCCGCCGCATCCGGGCGCACCAGCCACTTCCTCGCCGCGCTGCTGCCCGGCCTCGGCCCGGTCGCGCTGCGCGCGGTCGCGGCGCTGCTGCGCGACGGGCTGGCCGCGCCGCGCGCCGGGCTCGAGGCGGTCGAGCCGACCGTGTTCCCCGCGCTGCTGGCCGCGGCCACCCGGCCCGACCGGGTCGCCGCGGCCGGGCACCTGCTGGGTCTGGGCCCGTCGTGGCTGGGCTTCAAACAGACGGTGTCGGTACAGCGGGAAGGCTCCGGCGCCGGCCCGTGGCACGACTCCGCTCGGCCGCCGGTGCTCGACCACGACGGCCGGGCCGGGGACTTCGGCGCGGGCCTGCCCGGGATGCTCGCCGCGGGCCTGATGTCGGGCTTCGACGGCCCGTTCGACTCCTACGGCCCGGGCCTCGCCTACGGGCTGCTCGGCACGGCGGGCGGCTTCCAGAGCCCGTCGGCCGGCGGCCCCCACCTGCCCCGCGCGGTCTTCCCGCACCAGCCGGTCACCCCCGCGTACACCGACTACGCGGCCCTGACGGACGCGGCCGACCCCGCGGTGCTCGCGTTCCTGCTGGTCCTGACCCCGTCCGGGCACCTGGTGTACGAGGTGCTCAACGCCGCCGACCACGCCACCTACGTGTTCACCTGCCGCGACGCCGACCAGGCGGCCCAGCTCAACCGGGCCCTGGACCTGCTCGGCTTCCGCGTCGAGGGCATCTACGCCGACGCGACCTCGGCCGGCTCCCGGTACCGCAAGGCGGCCGAGCGCCTGCCCGCGCTGCGGGTGCTGCGGGAGCGCTTCGCCGGGCGGGCCATTCATGACGACGGATGGAAACTGGCGATTTCACGGATCCCGGGCCCGGCCTGAGCCGCACACACTGACGCGCATCGCAGTATTCCCCACCTCCCGGGAGACAACGGTGCGAAACACCCCCGCCATCCGGCTCGCGCTGCGGGTCGGACTGCTCCTCACCCTCATGGGCTCGGCCGTCGCCACGGTCGCGTCCCCGGCGCTCGCCGACGAGATCGGCCAGGCGCCGACCTCGTCGAACATCACCGGCGACGGCAGCTTCGCCACCACCTCGGCGAGCATCTCCAGCACGGTCAGCGGCTTCGGCGGCGGCCGCGTGTACTACCCGACCGCCGCGGGCCAGTACCCCGTCATCGCGATCTCGCCCGGGTTCACCGCCACCTGGTCGAGCCTGGCCTGGATCGGGCCCCGCCTGTCCTCGTGGGGTTTCGTGGTGGTCGGGATCGAGACCAACTCGCTGTACGACCAGCCGGCCAGCCGCGGCAACCAGCTCCTCGCCGCGCTCAACTGGGCGGTCAGCTCCTCGCCGACGGCGGTGCGCTCGCACGTCGACGGCAGCCGCCGCGGCGTGGCCGGGCACTCCATGGGCGGCGGCGGCACCCTCGAGGCCCTCGCCGCCGATACGACGGGCCTGGTGAAGGCCGGCGTGCCGCTCGCGCCCTGGGACTCGGACAAGACCTGGAACAACGTGAGCGAGCCGGTGCTCATCGTCGGCGGCCAGTCCGACACCATCGCCCCGCCGTCGAGCCACGCGATCCCGTTCTACAACACCCTCGCGGGGCCGAAGACGTACGTCGAGCTGACCGGCGCGAGCCACTTCTTCCCGCAGACCAGCAACGCGACCGTCTCGCGGGCTCTGGTCTCGTGGCTGAAGCGGTGGGTCAGCCAGGACGCCCGCTTCACCCCGTTCACGTGCGGCTTCTCGGGCGCGGCGGTGTCGGGCTTCCGTACCAACGCCTGCTAGCCCTGGTTCGCCTCGGCCCAGTGGATGTTCCCGCGCTCGTGCACCTCGCCGATGCGCGGGAACATCCGTCCGATCCGGGGCAGCCGCCGGGCCACCTCGCGCGGGTCGTCGAAGTCCCAGGCCGCGCCGGCCGGCTCCGCCACCGGGGCCGGCGGCGTGCGCTGCGGCCACTCCCCGGCCGCCCAGTCGCCGGTCTCGCGCCCGGCGAGGCGCCGGATCTCGGGCACGTCGGCGAGCGCGTCCGGCTCGGCCCGGACCCGCGCGGCGGTGTCGGGGTCGAGGGCGACGACGATCCAGTGCTCGAAGGCCCGGAAGCCCGCGCCGGAACAGCGTCCGTCCATGATCTGGTAGGCCGCGCCCCAGAGGTCGGCCGTGTCGGCGTCCACGGGCGCGGAGCCTAGGGTTCCCGGGTGTCCGGCACATCGACGGTGGTGGTGATCCGGGCCAACGACGGGTGGCGGGGCGTCGACCCGAACCCGAAGCGCACCGGCGGCTCGACGTCCGTCAGCGCCCCGAGGTCGCGCCCGTCCCACGCGGCGGTGGCGGCGACTATCGGGTGGAGGTCCTGCGCGCCGTACCATTCCCGCCGCCCGTCGCCCGCACTGCCGCACGTGCGCACGCCCCGCAGCGCCAGCCGCGCCGGCCGGTCCAGGAGCCGCACCCAGCTCGGGTGCCGGGCGATCGGCGGCGGTACCGCGCGCAGCAGCCACCCCAGCCCGCTGCGCCGGCCCACGGTGAAGCGCAGCTCGAGTGGCCCGGCGGTGACCGCCCACGACCGCTCGACACGCACAGGCCCGAGCCGGACCTCGTCGAACGCGTACGTGGCGGCGACGAACCGGGCCAGCTCCGCGTGCGGCGCGAGGAGCACCCGATGCCCGTCGGGGCGCTCGACCATCACGTCACTGACGGGCCCGAAGGGCGAGCGCGGCCAGTGCCCGACCACGAGCCGCGTCCCGCTGCCCGTCCCCAACCCGGCGATCCACCCGTCGAACGTCAGCCGCACACGAACCTTCTCTAAAGCTCGGCCAGCGCGGCCCGGATCCGGTCCGCGGCCTCGTCCAGCGCGGCCGGGTCCGGGTTCTGATCGACCCGCCCGAAGTCGAAGTCGTCCATGCCCCACGTCGGGAAGACGTGGAAATGCAGATGTGGTACCTCGAAGCCGGCGACGACGAGCCCGACGCGCGGGGCGTCCCAGACGCGCTGGACCGCGCGGCCGATCGTCTGCGCGACCGCGGTGCACCTGGCCAACAGGGCCGGGTCGGCGTTCGTCCACTGGTCGACCTCCTGGCGCGGCACGACAAGCGTGTGGCCGGGGCGCAGCGGGGCGATGCTCAGGAACGCGGCGACGTCGTCGTCCTGCCACACGAAACGGCCGGGAAGCTCACCGGCGAGAATCTTCGAGAAGACGCTGCTCATGGACCTTCACTTTAGGCGGCGCGGCCCGGCACGTGGCGCGCGGACCTTGACCTCACGTGGCGCCGCGCAGCACGCGGCGCGCGGACTTTGCCCTCACGCGACGCTGCTCAGGCGCTGCCCAGCACGCGGCGCAGAGCCACCACGATCTCCGCCGGGGTGAAGCGTTGCCGGGCCAGGATCTCCGCGCGGCGCAGGGCCACGGCCAGGGCCGCCGGGGGAGCGGCGCGGACGACGGCGATCAGCCAGGCCTCCAGCAGGGTCGCGTCGGCCGGGAGCTCGAGGTCCTCGTCCGCAATCGGCGGTGGTGGGGCGCCGACCGGCGGCAGGGCGGCCGCGGCCGAGGCGTATCGGGCCGGTGGCACGCCCACCCGGTACGGGTGCACGCACGTCGGGGTGCCCGTGGCCGCGTGCACGCGGTAGCCGCGGCCGCTGTCGTACGGGACGGCCGGGCCGGGGCGGTCGGTGACGTCGAAGGAGCCCAGGGGCAGAGACTGGCCGGGGCAGGCCACGCAGGTGGCGTCGCGCAGGTCGTCCGGGCTCACCATTTGAAGGTACCGTCCGCGCATGAGCATCGGGCGCGCGCGGCAGGGCATCGTGTATCGGCAAGGGTCCCTCGGGCGCAGGCCCTCCGTGCCCACCGACGCCGCCCGGCTCGAGTCCCTCGCCCGGCGGCGGATGTCCGCGCGGGCCTGGGCCTACGTGGCCGGCGGGGCCGGGGAGGGCGCCACGATGCGGCACAACCGGGCGGCGTTCGAGCGGTGGCGGGTGGTACCGCGCATGCTGCACGGCATCACCGAGCGCGACCTGCGCACCGAGGTCGCCGGCACGCCCCTGGCCGCGCCACTGCTGCTCGCGCCCGTCGGGGCCGGGGCGCTGGTGCGGCGCGACTCCGACGTGCTCATCGCGCAGGGGGCGGCGGCCGCGGGGGTGCCGTACATCTTCTCGAACCAGGGCTGCAGCCCCATGGAGCGCACCGCGCGGGCGATGGGGGAGACGCCGTTCTGGTACCAGCTCTACTGGTCCACCGACGAGCGGCTGGTCGACTCGCTCATCGGGCGGGCCGAGGACTGCGGGGCGAAGGCGCTCGTCGTCACGCTCGACACGACGATGCTCGGGTGGCGGCCGCAGGACCTCAACCTCGGCTCGTTGCCGTTCGCGCGCGGGCAGGGCATCGCGCAGTACACCTCCGACCCCCGCTTCATGGAGATCGTCCGCGAACGCGCGGCCCGGCCGCCCGGGAAGGCACAGGTCACCCTCGGGGCCCTGCGCACGCTGCTGTCGATCGCGCGCGAGCACCCCGGCGGGACGTGGGCCAACCTGCGCTCGCGGGAGCCCCGCGCGGCGGTGGAGACGTTCCTCGACATCTACTCCAACCCGGGGCTGAGCTGGGCCCACCTGGAGACGCTGCGCGGCCGGACCCGGCTGCCGATCCTGCTCAAGGGCGTCCTGCACCCCGCCGACGCCCGGCGCGCGCTCGATGCCGGCGTGGACGGGATCGTCGTGTCCAACCACGGCGGCCGCCAGGTCGACCACACCGTGGCCGCGCTCGACGCCCTGGTCGCGATCCGCGCCGCGGTCGGCGATGAGCCCACGCTGCTGTTCGACAGCGGCATCCGTACCGGCGCCGACGTCTTCGTCGCCCTGGCCCTCGGCGCCGACGCGTGCCTGCTCGGGCGCCCGCACCTCTACGGCCTCGCGCTCGCGGGCGCCGACGGCGTGCGGCAGGTGATCGAGAACGTGCTGGCGGAGCTGGACCTGACGATGGGCCTGACCGGCGTGGCGAACCTCGCGGAACTGACCCCGGAAGCGCTGCAACCCGCGCCCTGAGGGCAGGATCGACGCATGAGAATCACGGGGGTACTGCTGCTCGCCCTGCTGCTCACCGCCTGTGCCCGGCCCGGTACGCAGCCGCGCAACACGCTGCCGACGCCCGGCGTGTCACCGTCCGTCGGCGCGTCGCCGTCCCTGGAGGAGGCGGCCGCCTGCCCCGAGGGCGGCGTGAAGATCACGGCCGACCGCGGCGACGCGGCCATGGGCTACCGCGAGATGGGCCTGCACCTCATCAACTGCGGCGACCGCCCGGTCACGGTGAACGGCCAGCCCGAGGTCGTCGTGCTCGGCAAGGACCGCGACGTGCAGGACATCGCGATCGTGCCCGGCGTGCGCCACAACGAGCCGGCCCAGCCGTTGACCCTGGCGCCCGGGCAGAGCACGACGGCAGTGCTGGCCTGGCGCAACACGTACGACGACATCAGAAAACCCCCGGTGAGCGGCGTGTACCTGTCCGTGGCCCCGGCCCCGGGCGGCCCGCGCCAGATCGTGCAGCCGCCCGTGCCGCTCGATCTCGGCTCCACGGGTCGCCTCGAGGTGAGCGTGTGGCTAAAGTGACGGACTGTGCGGATGTCGTACACGCACTACGAGCACGTAGATGACGTCATGACGCTGACGCTGGCGGAGGGGCCGGGCGAGAGCGGCACGATGCTGCGCTTCAGGCGCGGCACCTGGGAGGCCGAGCCGCACGAGGTGTCCAACGGCGACCGCGCGTGCGTGGAGTCGGCGGTGCGCGGGTGGCGCATGACGGGGGAGCGGCTGGAGATCGAGCTGCACGACGTACCGGCGGCGCAGCTGGGGGTCGGGCCGGACCTGGACCTCACCGTGGACGCGGCGCCGCCCCGGGTGTCGCGGGTGCACCGGGCCCTTGCCGACATCCTGCTGGACGTGCCCGAGCGCCGCTGAACGCGTGCGCCGCCGCTTTGTGCGCGTGTGCGCGCTCTGCTCTGTTCGTGCGCTGCTCCCGTGCGTGCGTGCGCCGTTGCTCTGCACGTGCGCTGCTGGATTCGTGCGCCGTTGCTCTGCACGTGCGCTGCTGGATGTGTGAGTGTCGTTGCTCTGTGCGTGCGCCGCTTTGTGCGCGCGTGCGTGCGCTGTGTGTGCACTGGTCAGTGTGAGCCTGCTGCCGCTCTGCGCGTGCGCGGCTGAATGCGCGCGCCGGTCATGCAAGCGCCGCTCAACGTGTGCGCCGCCGCTCTGTGCGTGCGCGGCTGAATGTGAGCGCCGGTCATGCAAGCGCCGCTGCTCTGCGCGTGCGCTGCTGAATGCGGGCGTCGGCCAGTGCGTGCGCCGCTGCTCTTGTGCGTGCGCCGCAGTTCTGTGCGTGCGCCGGTCAGTGCGAGCGCCGCTGAGCGGGAGCGCCGTTAGGAGGGCGCGATGCGTGCGGATGACAGCAGGACGCGCGCGGCCTGGCGGGCGGATTCGGCGGCGGCCGGTTCGCCGTGGTGGTCGGCGACCGCGGTGGCCCCCGCGACCAGCATGAGCAGCTGCCGCCCGGTCTCGGGCGGGTTCGCCGCGCCCGCGTCGATGGCGATGCCGGTCAGGAGCTGCAGGCGCCGGTCCAGGTGCCGGGCGGCCACGGCGCGCGCCGGGTCCTCGTGGCGCTGGGCGGCCGCGTTGAGGATCGCGCAGCCGCGGAAGTCGGGCTCCTCGTACCAGCGGCCGAGCGCGGTGAACACCGCGTCGAGCCGGGCGAACGGGTCGTCACCGGCGGCCAGCGCGGCCTCCGCCAACCATGCGCTGACCCGGTCGCTGCGCTGCTCCAGCACGGCGCGGACCAGGCCCTCCTTGGAGCCGAAGTGCCGGTACAACGTCTCCTTCGACGCCCCGACCGCCGCACACAGCTCCGCGACCCCGATGCCGTCGAGCCCGCGCTCGTAGAACAGCCGGGTCGCCGCGGCGAGCAGGGCCGCGCGCGTCTGCGCCGGATCGAGCTGCGCGCCTTTCGCAACGGGCATGCAGAGATGGTACCGCCCGGTTCGATCACCTGCTACGGTGACGCCAGATCGAACCGATCGGTTCCATCACGCGATTGGGGACGCCAGTGGACCACCTCTTCGATGACCCTCCACCCCGCCCGGGACCGCCCGCGGCGATGGCCACCCCGGCCCTGCCCAGCGGCGACGCCCTGCTCCCGGCGGTGTTACTGACCCCGGCAGGCGAGGGCCCGCACCCGCTCGTGGTGGTCCTCAACGGCTTCCCGGGCAACGAGCGCAACGCGGACCTGGCCCAGGCGCTGCGCCGTCTCGGTTACGCGACGCTGAGCTTCCACTACCGCGGGTCATGGGGCACGCCCGGCACCTGGTCATGGGCGGGCGTCCAGGCCGACGTCGCCAACGTCCTGTCACTGATCCGCGACGGTGCGCTCGCAGGCTTCGCCGTCGACCCGACCCGTGTCGCGTTGGTGGGGCACAGCCTCGGCGGTTTCACGGCCCTCCGTGCGGCGGCCGCCGACCCCGGCATCCGGGCCGTGGCCGTGCTAGCGCCCTTCGATCTCGGCGCGGCCGGTGACCTGGCCGCGGGCGACACCGCGCGGCACGCGGCCTACGTGCGGGACTTCGACGGCGAGCTGCTGCCGTTGCGCGGTACCAGCGGCGCCGCCCTCGTCGACGAGATGGTCGCGGCGGCCGCGGACTGGCGCCTGAGTGCCCTCGCCGAGCGCCTCGCGGACCGGCCGGTGCTGCTCGTAGGCGGTGACCGCGACGCCGTGGCCGATCCGGATGTGCATTTCCGTCCATTACTGCGGTCGTACGCCACGAATCCTGCACTCGAGCATGCCCTCCTCGACACCGATCACGCGCTGTCCGACCGGCGGGTGGCCATGATCCGCCTCGTGGCCGGGTTCCTGGGCCGTGTGCTGCCGGTCGGATGAGCGGGCCGATGCGCCGCCTCGCGCTGGGCAGCGCCACCGCGATCGGGCTCGGCCGTTTCGCGTACGGTCTCGTGCTCCCCGCGATGGCCGGCAACCTCGGCTGGTCGTTCGGCACGGCGGCGACGCTCGCCGTGGCCAACGGGGTCGGGTACCTCGCCGGGGCGCTGGCCACGCCGGGGGCCGAACGCCGCTGGGGCCCGCGGGCCGTGTTCCGGGCCGGGATGGTGTTGTGCACGGTGTCGCTGGCCGCGACCGCCGTCACGGGGGATGAGTACGCGGTGGTGTTGTCCGCCCGTGCGGTGACCGGGTTCGCGGGGGCGCTCGTGTTCGTGTCCGGGGCGGTGCTGGCCCCGGGGCGCGGGTTCTTCGCCGGGGCCGGGCTGGGGGTCGCGGCGGCCGGGGCGGTGTTGCCGCCGCTGCTCGCGGGGGATGTGGGGCGCTGGCCCCTCGCCTGGCTGTACCTGGCCGTTGTGGCCGCCGTGTGCACGGCCGGGTCGTGGCGTATGGCCGAGGGGAGCCGGCCGAAAGAACCGGAGATGAGTGCGCCGCCCGTGCCGCCCGGACCGTCCGTACCGCGGGTGCGGTCTGGACCGTTCGTGCCGTCTGGACCGCTCGTGCCGT